>JAIYCK010000354.1 GCA_027488055.1 Flavobacteriales bacterium
CATATCTTGGTCCTCGATGAAATCTGCCGTTAAGCCTGTGGCCACGAAATAGCGCCCCCACAACCATTGTTGTCTTTCCTTGAGGAAAGCGACGAGAGCGGGTTTCATGCTATCGTGAGCGATTATCCCAATTTTTTTTGCCATTCGTTCAAATGTAATTTGGTTATGCTTCCGCCAAAACAAATCGTTTGTGGTAGGCAATCAATCCGTCAATTGGTTTTTGAATGATCTGCCCTAAACGAATGCCCGTTTCTGCGGCCGCAGCTTCAAGGCAATCTTGGAAATAATGTCCGATGCTTCCCACAAAATGTACAGGAACTTCTTTCCAATTCTTAAAGCACTTGACATGGATCTCGATGAAGTGCACCATGCCTTTTCGCACCCAGTCTTTTACATGTGGATGCTCAGCATGCTCGCCGATGAAGCGCATGAAGGATGCTAAATACACATTGGCATTCGGCTCACGGTAGATGTGATTGATGATCTCATCTTTGGATGGCGCATACGTCTTCTCAAATGCATCGTGTAAATCTTGCGGAAGTTTTTTATAGAAATACTCCTGTAACAAGATTTTCCCAAAATAACTGCCGCTGCTTTCGTCACCGAGAATATAGGCCAAAGATGGTATTTCTTCATACACTGTTTTACCGTCGAAGAAGCACGAATTGCTGCCCGTGCCAAGAATGCACGAGATGCATGGGGTACCATCGTAGGTGGCCATGGCCGAGCCCAAAAGATCATGTTCCACTAAAATATCTGCTTGTGGAAACACGCGTACCAAACCCGCTTTCATAATCCCGCACATTTCTTCCGTGCTGCTGCCAGCACCGTAAAAAAATATACGCTTAATATTTGGAGCAACAGCCATCAGTGCCGCATTTTCATTCAATGCTTTTTCCGTCACTTCTGGAGCATGAAAGTATGGATTCAATCCCATCGTTTCAAATGCGTCCAATTTGCTTCCTTGATCGTCAACCAGGGCCCAATCACATTTAGTGGATCCGCTGTCGGCTATAAGAATCATATGTATAAAATTAAATTATTCGCTAAATTATATCTTGCTCACTAGGTCACACACGCGCTGTGAGTAACCCGCTTCGTTGTCGTACCATCCCATTACTTTCACGAGATTACCGTTCACCGAGGTCAAATCGGCATCGAAAATACATGAATGAAGATTGCCTACCACATCAATGGACACAATCGGGTCGGTACAATACTCTAAAATACCCTTCATAGCATTCTGAGAAGCTTCTTTCATAGCGGCATTGACCTCCTCTTTGGTGACATCGCGCTTGAGGATGGCTACGAGGTCTGTCAACGAGCCATCGGGTGTGGGCACACGCACTGCCACTCCATCCAATTTACCTTTCAATTCAGGCAACACCTCGCCAACTGCTTTGGCTGCACCTGTGCTGGTTGGAACCATGCTCAATGCTGCAGCGCGGGCGCGACGTAGATCTTTGTGTGGTGCATCCTGAAGACGCTGATCGGCGGTGTAAGCATGGATCGTAGTAATGTACCCCTTTTCAATGCCAAACTTCTCATGCAATACCTTGGCCATCGGTGCAAGGCAATTCGTGGTGCATGACGCATTGGACAAAATGGTATCCTCCGAAGAAATGGTATCCTCGTTGACACCCAATACTATGGTTTTGACACCGCCGCTCGCGGGAGCGCTGATGAT
This sequence comes from Flavobacteriales bacterium, assembly GCA_027488055.1. Classification (GTDB taxonomy): domain Bacteria; phylum Bacteroidota; class Bacteroidia; order Flavobacteriales_D; family Sanyastnellaceae; genus CANHSF01. The sequence continues at coordinate 1,688 of JAIYCK010000354.1, forward strand.
GACCTTTTTGGCACCGGCCTCGATGTGCTTGTGTGCTGAGTCTTTATCTGTGAAAAAACCAGTACTTTCGATGACCACATCCACATTGAGTTCTCCCCAAGGAAGCTGTGCAGGATCCTTTTGCGCGTAGATGCGAATGGCGTGTCCGTTGACAACGATACTGTCAGCTGTAGCCTCTACCTTGAGTGCAAATCGACCGTGTACACTGTCATATTTTAATAAATGAGCCAAGGTCGGCACATCAGTCAAATCATTGATCGCAACGATTTCTATGTTTTCATTTTGGATGAGGCTGCGAAAACACATGCGGCCTATGCGTCCAAATCCATTGATTGCAATTTTTTTCATCTTGTATATTCTTCGTTTTTTGTTTTGAATCAAATCGCCAGTATGCGGGCGATGCGCAATTCATCTCTGTTTGGCATGTTCTTGCGTGTCACGGCCTCTTCCAAAGCGGTATAAGTTTCGCGGTCATTTACAATTCCTACCATCACATCCTTGCGTCCTTGCAATAATCCATCGACTGCTGCAACACCCATTCGGCTCGCCAACACCCGATCGTAACACGAAGGTGCACCGCCGCGTTGCAAGTGGCCAAGCACCGTCACACGTGTTTCATACTCTACATGACGTTCGTTTACCTGACGCGCAATTTCATAGGCTCCACCGCTTTTGCTGCCTTCTGCAACCAATACGATGGAACTGGTTTTACCGCTTTCCTCAGTGGCTCGCAAAGTCTCAATCAGTTCTTCCACCGACATTTCATCTTCAGGCAAGATGATAGCGATCGCACCTGTGGCAATGCCTGCTTTCAGCGCAATGAATCCGCTGTTGCGGCCCATCACTTCGACAAAAAAGAGACGATTGTGTGAGGTTGCTGTGTCACGAATACGATCCACCGCATCCACAACAGTATTTGTGGCGGTATCAAAACCGATGCAGTGATCTGTACCAAAAATATCATTGTCAATAGACCCTGGAATTCCCATTACGGGGAAGCCATATTCTTGATACAACACATGGGCTCCTGTAAAGGTGCCGTTTCCTCCGATGGTAATCAACCCATCGATGCCGTGTTTTTTCAAATTATCGTAAGCTTTCTTGCGACCTTCTTTGGTCATGAATTCCATGCTCCGTGAACTTTTCAATATGGTGCCTCCACGTCCCAAGATACGCGCTACCGAGCGCTCATTGAGGCGTTTGAAATCGCCTTCAATCATCCCTTGGTATCCTTGAAAAATACCCTCCACTTCCGTATTGTTGAACGCGCAAGCCCTCACCACCGCTCTTAAGGCGGCATTCATTCCGGGGGCATCACCACCGCTTGTCAAAACTCCTATTCTTTTCATGCTATGATCTACTTTATCGTAAGCGAAGAAAAGACGAAACGTGATGGTTTGGTTATAACACGTCTAATCTTGTTGACTTCCTTTCTATCGCTAACTTAGTGTTAAAAATACACTTACTCCAAATAAATTTTTCATCTCGTTGTATTTCAGTAATTTAAATCTCCGCCATACGTCCATATCTTACTTGAAGGTATCCATTTGGAATTACTTATTTTTGAGGCCGTTAAATTCATTCTTCTTATGCCTGGCACCCTGTTATCAACCGAAACAACTTTGATGGATGTATCCGTCGATTGCGTCATTTTTGGCTTTGACGAGCGCAAATTGAAAGTACTGATCATTGATCAAAAACAAGTGGCCAAAAACCACCCTGTGTCTCATTTGCAGTCGGCCTTGCCGGGCAATCTGGTCCAGCCGTCAGAAAGTTTTGACCATGCCGCGCAGCGCGTATTGAAAGAGTTGACCAATTTGTCAGGTATTTACTTGAAGCAATTTTATGCTTTTGGAGCGCCCGACCGCGTGCGCAAGCAAAAAGATCAGGAATGGCTTGTAGCGCTGCGTCCGAATCCAGAGCGTCGTGTTGTAACGATTGGATATTATTCGTTGGTGAATATGGATGACTTCAAACCGAAGGCCGCAAGTTTCGCAGGCAAAGCCCGTTGGGTAGATGTGTATGAGATCCCTTCCATGGCTTTCGATCACAACGAGATTGTGGATAAGGCACTGGAGATGCTCAGACATGAACTCATCGCTGACAATATTGGCTTTGAGCTATTGCCCGAAAAATTCACGCTTTCCCAACTGCAACATCTGTATGAAATTGTGTTGGATAAAAAGATGGACAAACGCAACTTCCGCAAGAACGTGCTTAAAATGGAACAACTCCAACCATTGGATGAAAAGCAAAAAGGGGTCTTACACAAACCAGCCCAGCTGTATCAATATCAGCGCAAGAAAAAATAAGAGCGGGCTTCTTTGACTTGCCATCAAAGAGATGAATCAGCCATTGACAAGTGTCGCTATCTTTGCTAGCCTGTTCATCTGAATCGATTCATGTCGTTCGCATGAATAAAGCAATTCGATACCCCTTTTTGAATGCGACCATATTTTACCCTGTTGTGGGCTACATACTGCTTCTTTTGCGCCGCATTGTCCATTCATGCGCAGCGCTTGCCTGAATTTACGGGTGGTTTCAGTCAGAATGAAGTACCATCCATTTATTTGACCTTGCCCGCAGACAGTCTCATTGCGATGTACATTGGAGGAAATAACACCGATGAATATGTCGCCACCTTTGCTTATTCTGGAGCATGGAGCGACACATCCAATATGGCAGTGACCATGCGCTTGCGCGGCAACACCAGCATCAATGCCCAGAAGAAATCTTTTCGCGTCAATTTCGATGGAGTGATCGATTCACAAGAATGGCAAGGATTGGAAAAGCTGAATCTCATTGGTCTGCAGAACGATCCCAGCTTGGTTCGAAGCAAATTGTGCCATGATGCTTTTCGTCAAGCAGGTGTGTTTTCTTCACAGACGTCCTTTGTGCGCGTTTACATCAACAATGAATACATGGGCTTGTATCAGCATCAAGAACACATTGATGAAGAATTTTGTAAATTGTATTTCGACCAACAAGGCGATGGCAATTTGTATAAATGCACTTACCCAGCCTCATTGGAATACCTGGGAACGAATCCAGACCTTTACAAATTTGCCTTTTGGGGCACACGACATTATGAACTCAAGACCAACGAATGGCGCGATCAATACAGCGACCTCGCTCAGTTCATCGCGTTGCTGAACAATACTCCACTATCGCAACTTGAGTGTGCATTGCCTGAAGTGTTTGATGTAGAGACCTATCTGAAAACCATGGCCATCGACGTCATCACGGGCAACTGGGACAACTATAGCTACAACAAAAACAACTTCTATCTCTATCACCATCAATTGTCGGATCAATTTGTATACTTGCCCTACGACCTTGACAATACCCTAGGAATCGATTGGGTCGGAATCGATTGGACGGCGCGCGATCCGTACGCATGGAGTCCAAGTAATGAAGAAAGACCCTTATTTGAAAGGATCCTCGAAATCCCTGCATTCCGTCAAAGATTCACCAACTACCTCATTCATTACGGCCAGGACATATTGTCCGCATACACTATTGAAGCCGCCGCCAATGGATGGCAAAATAATATTCAGGATGCCGCTTTGGAAGACCTCTATCGCACCTTGGATTTTGGCTTTGACAACAATGCATTTTTGCAAGCCATCACAGAGGCATGGGGAAACCACGTGGATTATGGAATTAGCGACTACCTCGAATCTCGGAACGGTTATCTCAGTTTTCAAACAGAACCGATCACTCCTTTGCATACCACAGTGCATTGGGTGCATGCCAGTCAACCCGCTGGTGAAAATGCACCATCTATTCAAATTCGCGCCTTTATTGAAGAGTGGATGAATGAGCCCGTGGCACTTGAAGTGAGTCCTGACAATGCCACCTTCAGTCAAATAAATCAGTTCAATGACAACGGAGCATTGGGCGATCTACAAGGCAATGATCAAATTTACACGGCTGTTTTGGACAATACATTCAATACCGATCAATTGTATTATCGTCTGCGTCTGATAGATGGCAGTTATTATCCTTGTGAGGCCAAGATGATGTGGATCAGCACGCCCAGCAGTGGCATTGTCATCAATGAGATCATGACGCAAAACACCAATGCCTATGCCGATGATTTCGGCCAATACGACGATTGGGTTGAACTCTACAATGTATCCAACAATGATATCAATTTGAGTGGATATTACTTGACCGACGACATCAGCAATCCCAATAAATTTCCACTCCCTTCCATCACACTCGCTGCATCCGACTTTCTCGTTTTTTGGTTGGACGACGATGTTGAACAAGGTGACTTACATGCCAATTTCAATGTGGGATCCAATGACAATGTGCTTTGGTTGATTCGCACCCAAACCAGTGAACTGCGCATCCAAGACAGCTTTGCACCTTGCATCTCTGCCTCCAACCAAAGCATGGAGCGGCAAATCGATGGAGGCGAAACCATTCAACTTGCAGAGATGCCTACTCCCGGTTATAGCAATGTCACGACCATAGAAGAGTCTATTACACCAAAGCTCTTTGCATACCCCAACCCCACCACTGACATCTTGCATTTCACCCAAACCCTTGGCAGTTGCATATTATTCGACGTTGTTGGACGTGAATTGAAGCGGCATACAGGTATCAATCAGATCGATGTTTCAGGCTTACCCAATGGGTTATATACGATTCGATCGTATGAAGGTCAAGAATTGCAATTTGTGAAAGTAGATTAATCGAAACAACGCAAACTAGCCTTAAATCAGCGCCTTCAGAATTAGTCAAAAATTTATGTAGATTTGACGCACAATTAAAATGCTCGGAAAATGTCGAACAACTTATTAAAAGGAAAAAAAGGAATCATCTCAGGTGCTTTGAACAACATGAGTATTGCTTGGAAAGTAGCAGAAAAAGCTCATGAACAAGGCGCACAAATCATTTTGACCAATGCCCCAATAGCTATGCGCATGGGCGAAATCAATGGTTTGAGTGAAAAGCTGGGCAATGCTCCGATTATTCCAGCAGATGCCACCAACATGGATGATTTGGATAATTTGATCACCAAAAGCATGGAGCATTTTGGAGGAAAATTCGATTTTATGCTACACAGCATAGGAATGAGTCCCAATGTGCGCAAAGGCAAACATTATACAGACCTCAACTATGAATGGTATAAGCAAACCATGGATGTAAGCGCCATGAGCCTGCACAAAATGTTGGCCACGGCCATGAAAAAAGATGCGTTGAATGATTGGGGTTCTGTTGTTGCCTTGACGTATATCGCAGCCCAACGCACCTTTCCAGACTACAGCGACATGGCCGATGCCAAAAGTCTATTGGAAAGCATTGCGCGCAGTTTTGGATACCACTACGGCACTGCCAAAAAAATACGTATCAATACGATTTCACAATCACCCACCGTTACAACCGCAGGCAGCGGCGTAAAAGGTTTTGATGGATTCATCAATTACTCTGAAGCCATGTCCCCGCTGGGCAATGCAGATGCGGCAGCTTGTGCCGATTATTGCGTAGCCATGTTCAGCGATTTGACACGCTATGTCACCATGCAGAACCTATTCCACGACGGAGGGTTTAGCAACACTGGCGTCACTCAGCCCGTGGTTGAGCGCTTTGCCACCGACATTTAATCATCCCAAACCAATATAAAAGTCCCGTCATGATGGCGGGACTTTGATTTTGATCAAGTCTAGCAGCCAAAAAAATATAATCCCACGAAAGCTCGCAGGTATTCTCCGAACTTTGACTTATTCAATCCGTATTTGATAATCATGCAGCCAACCACCACATTTTATTCCATCGCCTTCACTACCATCTGTTTCGTTTTAGGCGCTTGTTCGAGCGAAAAAAAAGGAACTATTTCTGGTAAAATTACAGGAGCTGAAGGCAAGACCGTTTTTTTGGAATGCTTGGTCAACAATCGCTTCGTGAAATCCGATAGCACGAAAATTGGGCAAGACGGAAGTTTTGTTTTGCAACCAACACGTAGCATGTCATTGGATTATTATGAAATCAGTTTTGGTGGCAAGGAAAGCTTGACTCTTATTACCGATAGCACGGAAAACATAGTCGTGGAGGCAGACTTAAGTAAGCTCAATGAGAGCGCACGCATCACAGGAAGTCCATTCTCCGAAGAATTGCGAGAACTACAGCTTATATGTCTTCCTTTTGATCAGAAGCATCAAGAGTTGATCGATCAAATGCAACAGCCCGATCAGTCCGACTTGATGAAACAGCAATTGCAGCAAAACGCGACGGAAAACATGAGAGCGCGCACATCGGAAGTCAAAAAATGGTTAGAGACCCATTCATCTTCTCCAGCAGCATTGATCGCTCTCCAATCCATGGATTTCCGCACCGACATGAACTTGTTCAGCAAGACATTGAACGATCTGCAGCCTGTATTTGGAACGAGTATGGTCTACAAAAGTTTCAAGCAACAATTCCAAAAGATACAAGGTCAAAACAAGCAACAAGCAAACAAAGACACTCAATTGGCCAATGGTCCAATTGCTATTGGAAAATTAGCTCCTGAAATCGCCATGCCCGATCCAACTGGCAAAATGCGCAAGCTCAGCGACCTGAAGGGCAAGACCGTATTGATTGATTTTTGGGCTTCATG
>JAIYCK010000074.1 GCA_027488055.1 Flavobacteriales bacterium
AATTGTTTGGCCGCTTTGGCGCGCCTTTCTTGATCACCGCTTTGTCGGCATTGCACATAAGCCTCTTGCAAAGCACGTTCGGATTGATCCAAATGCGCGGTCAATACATCAAAAGGCAGGTTCAGAATCGAATCGATGCGTTGGGTTTGAGCGCTTGCTGCAGCGTTGAACAAAGTCAACCATGCGCACACCCACCAAACACTCGCACTGATTCTCATTCTTTAAAGCGGCATGTTGCTGTGTTTTTTGCGTGGCATGCTATCCACTTTGTTGCGCAACATGTCAAAAGCGTTGATCACTTTCTGTCTGGTGACAGAAGGACGGATGACCTCATCGACGTATCCGCGTTGAGCTGCGCTGTATGGATTAGCGAACAACTCTGCATATTCCGCTTCCTTTTCTTTCCACTTGGCTTCGGGATTTGATGCCTCTGCAATTTCCTTCTTGAAAATAATTTCGGCGGCCCCTTTGGCTCCCATGACCGCGATTTCCGCGGTGGGCCATGCAAAGTTCATATCTGCACCAATGTGTTTGCTGTTCATCACATCATACGCACCGCCATAGGCTTTGCGTGTAATAACGGTGACGCGCGGCACAGTCGCTTCGCTGAATGCATATAGCAATTTGGCTCCATTGGAGATGATGCCATTCCATTCTTGATCGGTACCCGGCAAAAATCCAGGGACATCTTCGAACACCAACAATGGGATATTGAATGCATCGCAGAAGCGCACAAAACGTGCTGCCTTATTGCTTGATTTGATATCCAGGACACCCGCCAAATAGGCCGGTTGATTGGCTACCACTCCGATACTTCTTCCATTGAGTCGAGCAAATCCCACTACAATGTTTTCCGCATAGTCCTTGTGCACTTCGAACCACGAATCAGCATCGATGACTTGTGTGATCACCTCGTGCATATCGTACGGTTGATTGGGATTGGCCGGAATGATAGTGTCCAACTCGGGACGGAAATGGCTCTCATCGGAAATTGGCATCGAGGGCGCCTGTTCTTCGCAATTCTGAGGCATATAGGTCAGGAGTTGGCGAATCATTTTGAGGCACGCGATATCGTTTTCAGCGGTGAAGTGAGTCACTCCGCTTTTGGTGGCATGGGTGGAAGCTCCGCCGAGGGCCTCCGAGGTCACCTCTTCGTGGGTCACCGTTTTGACCACGTTGGGACCAGTCACAAACATGTAGCTTGTGTTTTCCACCATCATAATGAAGTCAGTGAGCGCAGGTGAATACACGGCGCCTCCCGCGCAAGGCCCCATGATGGCACTGATTTGGGGAACCACACCGCTCGCGCGCGTGTTGCGGTAGAAGATATCGGCATAAGCGCCGAGTGACACCACTCCCTCTTGAATACGCGCGCCGCCGCTGTCATTGAGTCCAATGACCGGAGCTCCGTTTTGCATGGCCAAATCCATGATACGGCATATTTTTTCGGCATGTGCTTCGGCCAGTGATCCGCCCATGACGGTAAAGTCTTGCGAAAAAACGTAGACCAATCGGCCATTGATTTTGCCGTAGCCCGTTACCACACCATCGCCGAGGTACACTTCGTTGGCGAGATCAAAATTGGTAGAGCGGTGGGTTACCAGCATGCCCAATTCTTCGAATGAATTTTCATCGAGGAGAAAATGGATGCGTTCGCGTGCGGTGAGTTTGCCCCTTTTGTGTTGGGCGTCAATACGTTTTTGACCACCGCCCAAATGGGCTTCAGCTATCTTTTGATCGAGGAGATCGAATTTATCTTGCATAACTCTTTTAATGAGGGTCAAATGTAACAGAAAACCCCTTAGCATTTTGGATTTGATGCGGCTTTGCCACCGATAATCATCTTCTTTGGTGGCAGGGTCCAACGCATGTCTAGGCGGCTTCCGTGGTGATGCGTGCAATCGAGCAATGTCTCCACATTGTCGCCATTGCCGCTTGCGAGATGGCTACCGTTGTTTGTCCAACCAGGTCCGCCAGACCCATTGGATCCCGTCCCCGCCGTCGTCGTATTCGCGCTCTGGGTAATTCCGGTATGGTGCTCCGCCACCCAACTTTGAATGCCTTTCCATATAGAGGTGATTTTGACCGCAATGCCAACGCCAAAACTCAAGGTACCTCCTACGTTCAGCGAAGCATTGGGGACAGAACCCTGACCGCCCATGGAACGATTTGTTTTCTCACTTTTTGACCGCAAAAAGTGACAAAAAGCCTGCCGACCGAGGGGCTCCGGTGCCCGAACAGGTGCCCGAGCGGAGTCGAGGTCAGCGGCTGAATGTACTGTCAATCATTTTGCATTGGGCTAGCCCTCGCGCCAATCTTATTCATTTACAAAACACTGTGTTTCGCTGGCGATTCTAGTACAAATCAATTTATTGTTGTTTTTTATTAATATTTCTCACTTTTTGACCGCAAAAAGTGACAAAAACTCTCTGGCCATCCAATGTCCATCATGTCAAATTGAAGCAACAGGAGCTCTATTCATCATCTTCTTGGTCGGAAAGTGCAAGAACCGC
>JAIYCK010000042.1 GCA_027488055.1 Flavobacteriales bacterium
AGAATTATTGGCCTAGGCTAACATGGAAATGAAAGGATCGCAACCGCATGGGCAAAGACCGCTTGACATCACGTCATCTTTTTATCTACCGCTGTGCTGTTGTATCAGCGTGATCAAGCATCAGACGGTGCTGACTTTGGTATTTATATTTTTGATTTTCACGTTTTGAAGGCGCTGCAACAAGGCATTTAGCTCATCCCGGTGCACGGCGACCAAGCAATAAAAGTCTTTCACCTCGATGAGCCCGACTTGGTCTTTGTTCAATTCACCTACTTTGGTCAGTAGGCCCATGACATCTATTTTGCTGACTTTGTCTTTTTTGCCGCGGCCAATTTTGATGGTGCGCCAGGTGGATACTGGTATTTCGGCACGTTCACTTGGAGCACTCCACACGGTGGTGGTATGTGGAATATACGTTGGTTTTTTGTCGACCTTATTCAACAGCATATAGGCAGTTCCTTCTTTGCCCATGCGCGCAGTGCGACCGTTGCGATGCACAAAAGCCTCTTCCGACAAGGGCATTTGATAGTGCACAATATGCTTGATAGACGAAATGTCTAAACCACGAGCAGCAAGGTCAGTGGTCACCAATACATGGGCACTGCCATTTTTGAACTTGAACAAGGCGCATTCGCGTTCATCTTGATCGAGTTTGCCATGAAAGATCTCTGTGGTGATTTTATACCGCTGGAGATGTCCTGCAATGCGCTCGACCGCATCGCGGTGATTGCAGAATATGATAGAGGCATCACCTCCAAATGAGCTCAAGAGATCATGGAGCACACCCAGTTTATCGGCGTCTTCACTGGGTACAATTTTCACCTTCAAGCCCGCTGAAATATTTACTTTTTCAATAAAGTTAAGGGTGATGGGGTCATTCATTCGAACAAAGTCGGGCACTTCAATGGCACGCGTGGCAGAGGTAAGCACGCGTTTGTCCACGCCTTTCAAGGATCGCAAAATAAACTCCATCTCTTTGCTGAAGCCATATTCCAAGCTTTTATCGAACTCATCGAAGATGATTGTTTGGATGTGGCTTGGATCAAATGTGCCTTTTTCGAGGTGATCTGCTATGCGACCGGGGGTACCAATGAGCACGGAAGGCGGCATGGTCAAACTATTTTTCTCCATCCGAAAAGCATGACCGCCATAGAAACAATTGACTTTGAACGGCGTTTTCATTCCTTTGAAAACCGCTTCGATTTGCAGTGCGAGTTCTCTGGAAGGCGCTAGAATCAGCGATTGGACATGCGATGTGTTTACAGTCAGTCGGCTCAACAAGGGAAGCAAAAAACCCAGGGTTTTGCCGCTTCCCGTGGGCGATAGCAGGATGATGTCTTTCTTTTCGGGGAAAGTGGCCATCATTTTTTCCTGCATGGGATTCCATGATACAAATCCCATGACTGATCGGATGGCATCGGGCGCTACGTTCTTTTTCTCCATGGTGCAAGGTTACGATGCAAGTGCGGAGAATGGACAAGAATAGGCATCATTTTTTATAGACGAACAAATGGCAAACTAACTCCGCTTAATGTGACAATTGCGGATCAAGCAACATGCTGCGGGTTACATTGCTGTATTCGATGGTTTTTTTCTTATTTCAAAAAAAAGCCCCCTTGCGGAGGCCTTTTAACCGAGCATTCATTCGGTATTTTTTAGCAAAACTCTTCAAATGCCATTTTCAGGTTTTCGGCAATCATTTCGGCTGTGCGGCCTTCGATGTGGTGGCGCTCGATCATGTGCATCAACTTACCATCTTTGAAAAGCGCTATGCTTGGCGAAGAGGGTGGATATGGCAACATGTATTTGCGCGCGCGATCTACTGCTTCGCGATCTACTCCTGCAAAGGTGGTAGTGAGGTGCTGGGGCAGTTTAGCGCTTGTTTGGATCGCATGTTTAACGCCGGGGCGCATGCTGCCTGCGGCACATCCACATACGGAATTTAATACAACCAATACAGTGCCTTCTGCATTGACCGCTTGATCTACATCTTCCGTGGTGGTTATTTGCTTGAAACCAACGGCGTTGAGATCTTCACGCATGGGGTTTACTAATTCTGGTGGGTACATGAGGTATAATTTTAATGTGTATATTTATTGGGCAAGCAATGCATCGTCCAACATTTTGCGAATACTTGCTCCGCTGCTGGGTCGTGGCGCATCGCTGCTGATGATGTTGCCTTTCTTATCAATTAACAAAAATCGTGGTATGGAGTTCACGATGTACATTTTGCTCACGCTTTCTTCCATATTCAAACTTTGATGCAGTTGCAGGCCCGACATGGAGTTCTTCTGCAAAAATTGCTCCCACGCCTTGGGGTCTTGATCGGTGCTGATGGATACAAATTGCACGTCCTTGCCGTGATAGGCTTCTTCCAATTCCTTGAGCGAAGGAATTTCTCTTTTGCACGGGCCACACCATGTCGCCCACACATCGATGTACAAAAGTTTGCCCTTGAAATCGCTGAGACGGTAGGTTTTGCCTGTGGCATCAAAACAAACAGCATCCGGGGCGGGTTGGCCAGGGTAGAGGTGGGCAAATTGAGACGCCACACGGCGCACACTTTCTACCAATTTGGGATCGCCTGAACACGCCTCTAATTTTTGGATGAACGGGCGAAGGTCGGCAGTGCCGCAATCTTTCATCACCGAGGGCATCAAGTCCGTGATCAGGACACTCTTATTTTTTATAGCGCTGACCATTTTGCAGAGGTATTCTAGCTGCAGTTCATAATAGCGAATGGCGGCACTCTCGTTGTTGGCATAGAATTGATTGGTGGCATTGATGGTCATGAGATTGGCCATAAACTGCCGGTAATAGGTATCATACGCCATGCGCTCATCATTCACATTCATGCTGTTGAGGTACTGATCGTATGAGGCGGGAAAAACGGGAGGATTTTTTTGTGACACTTGATTGCGGTAACCCACCATTTCATGTGCCTTCTGCCAAGCGAATGAATTGCTTTCTTGGGTTTTGAAATCAGCGACAAACCCGTGTTTGGTGCCAATCAATTCCAATTGCGTCATGCGCGCATTGTAGATACTATCTCGCATGGCCATGAATTGGTCTACTGTATAAAATCGTCCCGGTTGTGGACCAAACTTGGAGCGCACGGAGCGATCCATTTTTTGCTTATTTGTCAGATAGTTGATGTAAGGCATGCTGTTTCCAGCGGTGCACTGCACTTCCCCAAAAGATTGAGCGTTGAATGTCAGCTCTATCTCATCAGCTGGAAGAATAAACAATTCTACACTTTGTTTGCCGTGTTCGAACGTGAAGTAGTTGCCTGTAAGTTGTTCAATATTGACCTCAAACAAACCGCCTTGGGCCAAGCGCAAGGTGTCTGCTCTGCCTTGTTGACGGAGCAGAATAAATTCACGCTGCGGATTGTTCACCTTCCCCTTTATGTGCGAGGCGGGCATTTTTTGTTTGGCAGTCTGAGACGACGCGATCGTTGAGACAAACAACAAACAAAATATAATTAATTTACTTTTCATTCTTCAATCGTTTGAATAGCAATGGACAATTCATCCATTTGTTTTTGGTCGATGGCGCTGGGTGCATCAATCATCACATCACGTCCGCTATTGTTTTTGGGGAATGCGATGAAATCACGGATATTGTCGGCTCCTCCAAAAAGAGCACACAGGCGATCGAAACCAAAAGCTATGCCACCATGTGGAGGCGCGCCATATTCGAAGGCATTGAGCAAAAATCCAAACTGGTGTTGCGCTTCTTCTGGTGTAAATCCAAGCAAATCGAACATACGCGACTGCACCTTGCGGTCGTGGATACGAATCGATCCTCCACCAATTTCGACACCATTGAGTACAAAGTCGTAGGCATTGGCGCGGGCTTCGCCGGGTGATGTCTCTAAAAGATCAAAGTGCTCTGGCTTGGGCGCGGTGAAGGGATGGTGCATGGCAAACCAGCGGCCCGCTTCTTCATTCCATTCGACCAATGGGAAGTCTACCACCCACAATGGTTTGAACACTTCTGGATTGCGCAGTCCCAAACGACCACCCATGAGCAAACGCAGTTCGCTCATTTGCTTGCGTGTGGCTTCAATGTCGCCGCTCAAAATCAATAGTAAATCACCTGCTTTTGCCCCAGTTTGTTCGGCTACTTTCGTCCACACCTCTTGGGTGTAGAATTTGTCTACGCTTGATTTGAATGTACCATCTTCGTTGTACATGCAATACACCATTCCTTTGGCGCCAATCTGTGGGCGCTTCACCCATTCGGTCAACTCATCCACTTGTTTGCGGGTATAGCCTGCGCATCCGGGTGCAACAATACCGATGACGGCCTCTGCCTGATCAAAGATGGCAAAACCATGGCCTTGCATCACCCCCGTCAAGTATTGGAAATCCATCTCAAATCGGATATCGGGCTTGTCATTTCCAAATCGATACATGGCCTCGTCAAAGGTCATGCGCGGCACCGATGGGATGTCAATGCCTTTCACCGTTTTGAAAAGGTGTTTGACTAACCCTTCGAAGGTGTTGAGAATATCTTCTTGTTCCACGAAGGCCATTTCGCAGTCGATCTGCGTGAACTCCGGTTGACGGTCGGCACGCAAGTCTTCGTCACGGAAACAACGCACAATTTGATAATAACGATCGTATCCGCCTACCATCAAAATTTGTTTGAATGTTTGAGGGGACTGCGGCAAGGCATAAAATTGCCCGGGATTCATGCGAGATGGCACCACAAAGTCACGCGCTCCTTCGGGTGTGCTCTTGATCAAATAAGGAGTCTCGATTTCGAGAAATGACAAGGAATCCAAATATTTGCGCGCCTCGATGCCAATTTTGTGGCGGAGCATCAAATTGTTTTTCAGTGGATTTCTGCGCAGATCCAAGTACCTCCATTGCATGCGCAGGTCGTCGCCGCCATCACTGTCATCTTCGATGGTAAATGGGGGTGTTTTTGAAGCGTTGAGCAATTCGATGTGAGTCACAAACACTTCGATGTCGCCGGTCGCCATTTGATCGTTTTTCGAGAAACGTTCAAGGACTTGACCAGTCACTTTCACTACAAACTCGCGACCCAAGGTGCGCGCTTGAGCCAATACATCGGCTGAGGATTTTCCCTCTTCCAAAAACAATTGGGTTATGCCGTAGCGATCGCGCAAATCGATCCACATGAGGCCGCCTTTGTCGCGGCTGCGTTGCACCCATCCGCTGAGCGTAACCGTTTGACCAATATGTGATGCGCGCAATTCGCCGCAGGTATGAGATCTATGCATAAAAAATTATCGTAAGGCTGTGTTAATAAGGCGCATTGCTTTCAGCGCAATGGTGCACAAAGATAAGCCAAGCTGCTCGGAAGGCAGATTGGTGGCCAAGGCATTTTTAGAAGTTTTATCAATATCGCTGAAGCGGATAAGCGCACGAAGGTCATTTGCCCGTGCTACCAAATCCACCCGCACCCCGGTCGGTCTCGTTGAGCACTTGGGTGGCTTTCCATTCCACTTGAGAAAATGGAGCAATCACCATTTGTGCGATGCGCTCGCCGTCTTGAATGGTAAATGCCTCATGACCATGATTGATGAGCAATACCTTGATTTCGCCGCGATAATCGGCATCGATGGTGCCGGGTGAATTGAGCACCGTGATACCATGTTTATAGGCCAGACCGCTGCGCGGACGAATTTGAGCTTCATAACCAAGTGGCAGTGCGATATACAGTCCAGTGGGGATGAGCAGTCGTTGCTGCGGATGCAAAACAGCAGGTTCAGACAAATGAGCGCGCAGATCCATGCCTGCCGATTGGCTCGTTTCATAATGCGGAAGCGCGTGCCGCGATTGGTAGATGATCTGGAGAGCCATGCGGCGCAATTCCCTGTGAATGTCGCTTTGCGTTTTTCCAAGAATGCAGTTGTGCCTTCTTTGAAATCGCCATTTCCGAAGCATTTGCCGAATTCATTAATTTCTGTTGCAAATCCATCTTGGCCTTCTTTATAACCGGCATTGACCGAGCGGATCGCCGCAGCAATGGCAGTCGGGGAGTTTTTGCATATTTTGGTGGCGAGCTCTACACATTTGGCCATCAATTCGCTTTGGGGCACCACATAATTCACCAATCCCCACTCCAAACCTTCCGAAGCGGTGATCATAGCGGCCGACACGATCATCTCCATGGCCTTGCCCTTGCCTACGAGCTGCGCCAAACGCTGCGTGCCGCCATACCCAGGAATGACGCCCAGTGTCACCTCGGGCAGTCCCATCTTGGCATTGTCAGAGGCTACTCTGAAATGGGCGCTCATGGCCAACTCCAGGCCACCGCCCAAAGCAAAACCATTGACAGCCGCAATGACAGGTTTGCTCATGTGTTCCACGAAGTCAAAAAGTAATTTCTGACCGCGCGCTGCCAACATACCGCCTTCCTCCACAGTGAATTGCGCAAATTCTTTGATATCCGCACCAGCCACAAAAGCTTTTTCACCGGCACCGGTAAGAATGATACAACGTACACTTTTATTTACATCAGCCAAAGCCAAAGCCTTGTTGAGCTCTTCAATGGTTTGGCCATTGAGCGCGTTGAGTTGATCGGGACGATTGATCGTAATGATCAGGATATCAGCTTGTTGTTCGGTGATGATCGTTTGAAAGGCCATGCGGGGTAAGTGGGTTTAGAAATTTGGAGCAACGAAGGTAAAATGACTTGTGGCATTTTCCATCAATTTTTCAGAAATCGCGGCACCCCTGTGTTATCATGGAGTTTACAATTGGCAAAGTGTGATGTAACTTGCGCCAATCCTATGAAGCAGAAGTTTGTCTTCAATATCATATTGCTTGTGTTGCTCAACTTGCTTGTCAA
>JAIYCK010000352.1 GCA_027488055.1 Flavobacteriales bacterium
ATTTGCATTCAAAATCTCCTCTGCACCCTTTCATCTTTGGGCGCCTGATGTCTACCAAGGTTCACCGACCGTGTTCACAGCGTTCATGTCTACCGTGGTCAAAGGAGCTGCATTTGCGGCTATGTACAAGCTGTTTGCTGTTTCTTTTGTAAACTTCACAGCGGCACATCAAAATGTATTTTTGGCCATGATTGTGCTTACTTTGATTTGGGCCAATGCCGTCGGTATGCGCCAAAACAACGTCAAACGTTTGCTAGCTTATTCAAGCATTTCGCATGCTGGGTTCATGCTCGCCTTCGTGATGTTAGGCACTGCATCCGATCCAAAATGGCTTATTTATTATGTTTTAACTTACAGCATCGCAAGTCTCGTCGCTTTCGTAGTTGTGAACTATGTACAGAGTTATCACTTGGGCGAAGAAGATTTTGAAGGCTTCAAAGGACTTGTAAAGAAGAGCCCCACCTTGGCTGTAGCTATGACCTTGTCGCTCTTGAGCATGGCAGGTATTCCACCGCTGAGCGGATTCATGGGCAAATACATCATCATTGGAGAATGCATGTCCGCTGGAATGATCGGACTCTCAATCGTTATGATTTTGACCTCCGTAGTCGCTGTGTTTTATTACTTACGCATCATCATGGCCATGTTCACACCGCTGGAGAATGCAGGCCGCATTCTGCCAGAAAGATCACAATTAATCCTAATTAGCGTGTGTTCTATATTATTAATTGCATTCTTCTTCGGGGCGAGTATCTTTGAGATTATTCTCTGGTAATCACTTTACTTATGAAAAATCTCAACTATGTTATTGCAGCATTGGGTTGTGTTTTTCTCCTTACATGGGGATGTAAAAAAGACAAGCCCACTTGTGATGGATCTGATCCCAATTATGATCAAAACATCAAATCCATCATCAACACCAATTGCACAAGTTCCAATTGTCATCCCTCCTATTCGACCTACAACGGGATCGAGTCGATTCTTCGCAACGGTTCGTTTAAAAAGGAAGTATTGGAAAAACAAAGGATGCCAGAAGGCCGAACCTTATCTTCCTCCCAATTGAATAGCCTTCAGTGTTGGGTGGAGAATGGTTACAAGGAAGCTCCATGAACTGATACAATAATCGTATTCGATTCAACAAGTGTAACTTATCGAAATAAGTGGCGTAGAAAAGTGACCTAATATTCACACCTATGCCTAAACTTTGCACCCTTCTTACGTGCTTGTTCACCATCCAAATGCTGAATGCACAGGACTTTCAATGGGCCAACTACACCACGAGCTCTGGTACAGTCCAAATCAATTTTACTGATTTCTTACCCGATGGTAGTACCATCAATGCTGGTTATTTTTCGGGCACTGCTGACCTCGATCCAGGAATGGGCGAGCACCTAGCAACTTCTAGCGGCAATACGGATGCCTATATTCTTAAACTCGATGCAACGGGTGCCTTTGAATGGGCGCATATCATTGGTGGCGGAATGGGCTTCGAATCACTTGCTGGAGTACATGTAGATGAGACCTCTCAGATTGTATGTGTAGGACATTTCGAAGGCACCGCGCATGTGGCTGACAATGGTCTCCAAACCTCTCAAGGTTTTGAGGATATTTTCATTCTCCGTCTCAATCCTGCAGGTGAAACCATTTGGATGCAAATGCTGGGCAATGCATCTTCCAATGTGGCAACTGATTGTGCATTGGATCCTTCGGGCAACATTATTATTACAGGCTATTTTTCAGGCACCATGGATTTCGATCCCCTTGCCAATGCCGCCGAACTCACAAGCGCTGGTTCATGGGATATCTTTGTGCTCAAACTATCTGCTGAAGGCACTTATCAATGGTGCACCAAAATTGGTAGCTCTGAGCTCGACCAACCATTCCAAGTATGCACTACTCCTGCAGGAGCCATTGCATTGACTTTCCGACTCAACGGCAACTCGATCTACAATGCTTCGCCTGCAAATATGCCAATGGCAGAATCTCAAGCATTATGCTTAATGCAACTTACAAGCGAAGGCCAATACCAATGGCTCAATCAAATTCCAAATGCATACGCCAGTCAACTCCACGTAAAAGCATTGGAATCCGACCTCGAGGGCAACATTGTGCATGCTGGTGTATTTACCGGTTCGCGCGACTTTGACCCTTCCAACGAAACGCATGAAATGATATCGGTCACTGGATACTTTGACGGATATGTATTAAAAACATCGCCAAGCGGAGAAATGCTTTGGGCCAAACAAATGGGTGGTTCCGAAGAAGACCTCATCCAAGCATTGACCATCGATCAAGAGAATCACATTCATTTGACTGGATTTTTTATGAGCCAAACGATTGATATTGCGCCAGACACGGATATCACTCAAACACTTACGCGTATTGGTACACACGACTTCTTCTTGCTGGGATTAACCCCGGAAGGAACGTACGAAAATCACAATCATCTCTCAAGCACAGGGATGGTCAAAGGAATCGCTTTGAGCAACAATGGAATTGATGAAATTTTGGTTTCCATTGCCTTCAATGGAACACTCAACTTACCTGTAGGTGGAGCTACCATGCAACTCTTTCAAGCCACCGGTTTTGGATCAGTAGTTTGCAACAAAACCTATTGCTTCCCCAACACGGGCGAAACAGATGTGCTCGCATGTGGCAGCTATACCTCGCCAAGCGGCAACTACATTTGGGATATGACGGGCGACTACCAGGATGTAGTTGTAAATCACAGTGGATGCGATTCGACTGTCACGATTCACTTAACTATTCAAGAAGTAGAAGCGGCTATCTTACAAGATGGAGAGGCGCTGATGGCTACTTACGACAATGCCTCCTATAAGTGGATTGATTGCGGTAATAACTTTGAATTCATTGACGGGGCAAACGACCAGTTTTTCACTCCGAGCGTCTCAGGAAGCTATGCAGTACAGGTGACTGTAAATGGCTGCAGCGAGATCTCTGAATGTATTGATTACACTGTTGCTCAGATCGGAGAGGCCATTGCATTGGACAAATGGCATGTGTATCCCAACCCAAACAACGGGACATTTACGATCCCCAAAACAGCGATCCGTGAAGCCTATGAAATTAGAATTTTAGACGCCTACGGTAAACTCATCCAACGTCAACGTGCCATTTCCAACTCCAACATCGAAGTGCAATTCGATGCACCTGCTGGAATCTACCACGTGCAACTCCTTGACAAAAACAATGTCCGCAGCACGCAAATCGTAAAATATTAAGAAATTCACTACTCCTCCAAAAGAAAACCGTTTCCAAAAGAAACGGTTTTTTTTATGATACAGTAGCTGCTTTGAGCGTTACAAATCATTCTAGTAATACAAATTACCAAAGTTGCCTCTGCGTTGGATCTTCACATCCTTGAGCATGGATGATTTAATGTTCAGTTGTGCCACATAACTTTGTCGGATACCAAAAGGCACGTAGTTGATTGAAAATTCCCAGCAATGTAAATCGCAATGCAGACCGATCGTTGTGGTGGTAAAGTCGCGCAATCCAAAGGCCTTTGCATCCCAATCGGCCCAACGAATTTGCGTTAGGTCGTATCCACTTTGCACGCTTACGGCCCATACCTTCAAGAAAGTCAAGTCACCTCCAAAAGTGATCCCTTGGGATGTCTTGAGCGTATCCTTTTGCTGGGCGCGATCAAAGCGTTTCTCCAACCTCACATTGTAATTGAAATTGAAAGCCCAAGGCACTGAGAAATCGATCAAGTCCCTGCGATTCTGATCGATCACTTCCAATTCAGAAGGCGTTGGTCCTTCGTCTGCACGTTCGCCCTTGTTCTTGCGCTCGCTCTTGAGCCTGAATCCAACAGCTACATTGGTTCCTTCCATTCGCCATAAACCGCGGCGACTGTCCAAAAGCAATTGATTGATCTCGCGCCCCAGACTATCTCGGTCATACAAACTGTACGAACTACTATAATTCACTGTGATTTTTTGTGCAATCGTGGTGAAGGCGCTTAGTCCCACATTGCTCCAATGCAGCGAATCAGCGAGCATATTCCGACTGATTGACGTGCGCCAGCTTTCAATGATCTTGACCTTTTTAAACGTAGGTTTCGTTTGAGTAAGGTCTTTTATTTTGGCTTCGAGATTTTGCGTCACTCCAAAATTGACATTGAAAGCCTCAGTCGCGCTGGTAGGCCTATACTGCGCCGCATCAAAGGCTGTATAACCCACAAAATTTCCTTGCGCATCAAAATAGTTGCTGGTATAGTTAGAGTATGGAGTGTAGCTCGTACCAATGTTTGTTTGGATGACATGACGCATCGCACGGAATTTTTTGGCATTTGGAAAATTAAACGTTCCATATAATCTAAAATTATAATTGGCCTGAACATTCCAATTGAAGGCAGGTAAGAATCCACTCACTGTATCCAATTCAATTCCACTTAAGTCCGCCAACGGACGTTGCTCCAGATATTTGAACGCACCCGTTAGATCACCATTGGCCGTGATGCTGGCGGTTCCATACTTTTTGAATGGCAGCGACATGGTGAGTGCGGAGTTGAGTCGCACGCCGTTGCGCGACAATCGCTGCAAAGTATCCAGGGCATCGAAACGAAATAGTGACGCTTGTTCTGTGATCGTGTTTGCAAAATCAGCCCCGGCATTGATACCTACTAAATCCAAAATGCGTTTGGCAGGATGCGTCGCAGAGACAAATCGTCCCAATGTAATACGCGACATATTGAGCGCCACGGTGGGCAAATTCACTTGAACTGTTTGGCTTTGGGTGTTTTGGGTATGACCAGCCGTCACGCCCATATTAAAAGGCGAACCTGGCCAAGATTTACCATAGTTAATGCTCGACGTAAAAGTAGAATTGATGAAGTCGTCCTGCGCGGTGTTCAAGTTATTTCGGAAATAACTGGTACTTCCCATATTCACATTGGCTGAAAAAGTAGTATTCGGTTTGGCTTTGGGGTCCTGGGTATGTCTCCATTGGACATTGAACGTTTTTCGCTCTGAAAAAGAATTGGGCAGCTCAGGCAGTCCGTCCTTTAGCACATTTTGCGACAATTGAAAAGATCCAGTATACTTATAAATCCGTTTGTAATTGGTCTGATTGGACATGCTCCAGCTGCCTCTGGTATAAACATCGAATAAAAACTTGGTATCGGCATATTTACCCAACGGAATAAAGTAGCCCAAATTCTGCAGAAAATAGCCCCGTTGATCACCATTGCCATAACCAGGAATCAAAATACCATGCGTACTCTCCTTCTTATTGGGAAAGAAGCCAAAAGGCAGACCTATTTTCGGTACATGGACAGTCTTCTTGATCACAAATGCCCCTAATTGGAGCAGGCCCGGCCATTTGCGAGTGTCAGGTTTTCGAAAAGACGGGTAGATCGGACCAGATACAATTTTCTCATTGGGTATGACCATGGCCCTTTTGAGATTAAAGTAATAATGCGGATTGGGGTGGGCACAGGTAGTAAACTTACCTTGTCCAATGGAAACCCAATTGTTTTCAGCCTTTTTGCTGATTGTGCTGTGTAAAAAAGCCTCCCCTTCTTGCGTGATGACACCGTAGGTGATACCTTTTTTATTTTTAAAATTATAGGCCAACGAATCTTCATCAAAACCATTGTCACCCTCTTGAAAATGGGCCTTTTCGATGATTCTTCCCAACGCGTCGCGCTTACCTCTTGCTTTGGCCGTTTGCTCTTCAAACAAATATTCGATAAAGTCTGCCTTTACGACCAAATTACCATACGTTACTTCCGCATTTCCGTATAAAAGAACCCTGTTATTAACCAAGTCCAGCACCGTGCTATCCTTGGCATTGTAGAATACCTGTTCGTCCAAACCTGCATCGTCCACAATAGTTAGGGTATCGGCATCGTTATTGGAGAGGGTATCAAGTGACGTTTGGGCGCACAAAGACGAGCTTATTATCAACAAACTCGCCGTGAAAAATGCTACAATCCGTTGGCTTATCACTCTTAGATAAAAATACTTTTGTTAATGAAGCACATCGGCCACAAAACTATGGACAAGACCGACATAAAATCACTAGAAAAAAGTAGGAAACGCATCTTCCTTGGAATTCTTGTGTCGCTGTTTTTTGCGTTAGCTGCTTTTACCAATCATAGCCTTAAGGAAAATGCGAGCTTTATAGTCGTGCTGGATGCCGGACATGGAGGAAGTGATCCAGGTAATCTTGGGACTGGCCGCTATAAAACAACCGAAAAAAACATCTCATTGGATGTGACCCTACAGGTCGGTAAATATATCAATGAGCATTTCCCTCAAGTGAAGGTAGTATATACCCGAAGCGGCGACACCTTCCCCACACTCAAAGAGCGCTGCAACATCGCCAACAACGCGGATGCAGATCTTTTCATTTCCATCCATTGCAATGCCAACGCCAAAGAGACTCCCAATGGTGTTGAAACCTTTGTGATGGGTTTGCACAAGAGCCAAGAAAGTCTGGAATCCGCCATGCGTGAAAACAACTCCATCTTTTTGGAAAAAGACCATGAGGCTGATTACTCCGGTTTCGACCCCAAGAATCCCGATACGTATATCATCTTAAGCATGCGTGAAAACGCTTATATGGAGAAAAGCATCGATATTGCCAAGAATGTCCAAGATCAATTCCGCAGTCGAGTTGGGCGCAAAGATCGC
>JAIYCK010000057.1 GCA_027488055.1 Flavobacteriales bacterium
AGCACTGCTCCAAGCGCGCATCCTACGATTAGATAAATAATCTCCATTGGGTAAAATTAGGCTGTCGCCCTTTCGGCTCAACAAAGTGTTGAAATCTTCATTGTGGGAGCAATGGATCAGTTGCTGGACTAACTTGAAAATACAAAAAATGCATCCCTTGGATGCATTCAAATTAAAGGAGGTTGGTGTGATTACATAAAGTCATCCACCACATTCTGGAGTTGCGTATTCATTTCTTCTGAAGATATAAGCTTGTAATTGCTTGGAACCTCAAATTTAGACTTGTCTACCGACTCAAAACGTACTTCTTTGGCCATAAATCGCATGCGTTTGCCAAATTGCTCAATTTCATAGCCAAACAAAAACCCGTCGATGCCTTGGTATTGGTTCCACCAATTGTCATTACAGATGCCCAAACCTTTACTATGATATAATTCAATAGGTGGAATCGTGGCGTCGTCAAAATGCGCCAAGGTTTTTTGACAAATGTATCCGGCTATTTGGATTGTTTCATTGGTGGGTTCAAAGCGCATTGCTCCGAATTGATTCATCCAACTATCCACAGATTCTTCATCAAGTTCCATGTAGCTGCGTTGACTCATGTTTTTAAGCATTTGAATCAAACTGCGATTGCTGTGATCGATGATAAAGTCGGAATTCAAAATATCATAACTCGACCGAATTTCACTGTGCATTTGATTTCCCTTGAAATGAAACGACATTTCTTTGGGATATAAATCCAATAGGACGGATGGCTTTTCAAAGGGGAAGGTGATGTCATACACAATGACGCCCTCGTTTTTCGCTTCACATTTTTCTGAGCTTTTGCAACTATGCAAAAACAGCAACGAAAGGACAATTAAACTATTGAATATTAGGGGTTTCAAGGTCAATGGGTGTTACAATTTCGAAGGTATTCGGGTGATTTATACCTTGTTTCTCCTGGTTTGTTTCGTTTGCAATGTTATTTTTACCTGCGATGCATGCCATGCTAAAACAATCTTCGAGCAGAGTGCTCATGATAAGACCCGCGGGATTCAAAGCCAACGTCGAAACGATGGAGGATAACTATTTTCAGCATCCAAATGATGCGGAAGACATGGAGATTGAATCACGTGCGCTGCAAGAATTTGAGCAAATGACCATCCAATTGAAGGATATCGGGGTAGAAGTCTTCATACTCGATCCTTTGGATCCTCAACGAACTCCAGACGCTGTTTTTCCCAACAATTGGTTCAGCATGCACCACAACGGGACGCTCTGTTTGTACCCCATGGCGAATGCCTCACGCCGCGCAGAGGTAAGACCCAATTTCAAATCTGAATTGGAAAGCATGGGCCTAAAGGTGGAGCAAACCATTGATTTGACAGCACTTGGAGAAACAGGAGCTTACCTAGAAGGTACTGGAAGTTTGGTGCTCGATCATATTAACAGGTTTGCTTTTTTGGCACGATCCAACCGCTCCGATGTCGCCCTGGCTCAAAAATGGTGTACTATGATGAATTACCAATTGATTCCATTCAATACCGTCCTGAATCCAAACGGCATCGCGGTGTATCACACCAATGTGGTCATGGCCATTTTTTCAGAATGTGCCATCGTGTGCAGGGATATCATTGAGCCAATGGATCAATCGCTGGTGCTTTCTAATCTGCAATTCGGTGGGCGCAAGGTCATTGAAATTGACATGCATCAAATGTCTTGCTTTGCAGGCAATATGATCGAATTGCAAAACCAAGCGCAAAAAAGGTATTTCATCATGAGCCAAACGGCTCATCGAGCGCTCAGTGAATCACAAATTACTGTCCTAGAGAATTTCGGAGGCTTGATTATCAACAATATACAGAATATCGAGCGCTACGGTGGAGGAGGTGTCCGCTGTATGATCGCAGAATTATTCGATGATAACAATTCGTAGTGAACAAGTCTGAACGAAATTCCTTCGTTCCAATGCAACTTGATGAGCGTATTTTAGTCTTAGATTTGTATACGATAGGTATCGAACAAACCAAAATGAAGAAATTACTTTTTAGCCTTATACTTTGTACCCTTGCTTTTCAAGGGTATAGCCAATGTGGAACGCCCAATTGGGTTTGTATGCAAAATGGAAATCTATTGGTAGGAGATGGATGGACGGTTTCCGATGATGGAGGCGGAAGTCCATACACGGATACGGATTATACGCTCACGCTTTGTCCAGATGTCCCAGGCGATGTGGTTCAGTTGACTTTTTCTGCCTTCGCGTTGCAAACAAGTCCCAATGCCAATAACAGTGACTACCTTTCTATTTTTGATGGCGACAACACCAGTGCGAATTCATTGGGTGATTATACGGGTAGTTCAATCCAGGGTTTGTCGGTGACCGGCACAGTAAACAATGTTTCAGGCTGTTTGACTATCGTATTCAATGCAGCGGGTCAACCCAATGCAGGCTCTCCAGGATTTGAGGCACAAATCACTACTACAACGCCATGTGCCCCTCCAACTGCTAATTCTGCCATTACTGATCCTGATCCAATCGATCCAGCGATACAATCTGTCAGTGTGTGTTTGGACATCCCTGTATCATTCAGTTCTGCCGGATCTGCTGCAGCTCCAGGGTTTACACTCGCCAATTATATTTGGAACTTTGACGATGGCACAATTCTCAATAACAACGGTGCAGCGGTTTCTCACAGTTTTTCTGAACCGGGTGAATATGTGGTCACGCTTACGGTTGAGGATAACAACGGTTGTCAGAGCTTAAACATCAATCCATTGCAAATACTGGTTTCTACCTATCCTATCTTCAGTGGAATGCAAGACCTTGAGACGTGCTTAGGTCAGGAAATCCAAGGTGTGGCAGTTGTAGGTTCTGATGAAACGCTCGATCAGGAAAATGCTATCGGTGGTGGCGTCACAGGTGAAACATGGACGGCATTGCCGCCACAAGTGGTGGCCGGTGAAACATACTTGGCCGATGGAGCTGGTTTTTCGTACTCCACCAGTTTGACATTCGACTTCTTTGAAGCAGATGCTGTTTTGGCGAGTTGCGATGACTTGCTCAACATTTTTGTGAACATGGAGCATAGCTTCATGGGCGATCTTGGTTTGTTTATTACATGTCCCAACGGAACCATGGTGAGCCTTGTTGAATGGGGTACCAATGGCGGTGGAGGAACAAACCTCGGAGAATCTGTTGATACGGAGTCAACTACTGCGGGTACAGGATACGACTATTATTGGTCTCCAGATGCTACTAATGGTACTTGGGGCGAAAATGCCAATGTCAATACTCATACGTATGTAAATAATGAGGGTGAGACTGTCACAACTCCTTATTTGCCTGCCGGTGAATACGAGGCTTTTGGAAATCTATGTGATTTAGTTGGTTGCCCTCTCAATGGGGATTGGACCTTCTCGGTAACGGATAATTTGGCTATAGATAACGGATATATTTTTGCGTGGGGCATTGCTTTTAACCCGCTATTGTATCCAGGCGTAACAACGTTCACTCCAACCATCGGTGCAGGCGCAGATAGCAGCTACTGGGTAACCACAGGAGCACAATGGATTACTGATATCACCCCAGATGGAGATATCATTACCATCAATGCTGAAGAAGCTGGACAATTTGATTACACTTATGTGGTCATAAATAGCTTCGGCTGCACCTTCGATACCACCATCACTTTAAATGTAACGCAAGCACCACTTGTGACAGCGGGTATTGATCAATTGTTTAGCTGCGGTCAAGTGGAATTGGATGGTGGCTTGGTGGGATCTCCCGATGTGGCTTGCTCCTCCTGCGGAGACTTTAATTTCTGCTACGATGAAGGGGAATCCTATTTTGCTACCTACTGCCCAGATAATTTGGGTGAAGGGGTTATTACAATCTCATTCGACGAAGGTTTTATTGAGGAATTCTCAGATTACTTATATATCTATGACGGAGCCAATACATGGCCTTCTCCCAATTTAGGTCAATACACTGGAGATCTTGCCGGCTTGTCTTGGACGGCCACCAATCCAGATGGATGTTTGACTATGCAGTTTTGGGATGACTGGTTCGGAGGTGATTGCAGCGACGGTGTTGCGATCGAATGGCAATACAATGTGATGGCAACAAGTTCAGTGGAAGCAAACTTCCAATGGGAATGGACGCCCACCGATGACTTGAGCAACGCCAATGTGCCAAACCCGATCATTGTTTCATTGCCTCAAACTACAACGTTTACTTTGTTTGGATACCCTGAAGGTCACCCCGGATGCGGAAGTACAGATGAAGTTGTGGTAAGTATTGATCCCCTCGGAGATCCAGGCGAGGACGCGGATATGTTAGTTTGCAGCCAAGATGCGGCCTTCACAATGATCAATGAGCTCGGAGGTAATCCAGTTTCGACAGGAGAGTGGACCGATCCAAATGGCAATGTGATTGCTGACGGAATCTTTGATCCAACATCGATGACGCCGGGTATCTACTCATATACTGTGGCTTTTGCCAATTGCAGCGCCGTGGCCGAGCTAGAGATTGACTTGGTAAGCCCAACAAATATCAATACACCGAACGATACTTCTATCTGCTTTGGTACAGATGTGAGTTTAGAATTATATAACTTGAATTTTGGATTGGCCCCATTCAATTACGCTTGGACTTACAATGGTGTAAATGTTTCTAACAGTGCTGATTTTGTTTATTTGCCAAACGGTGATGGGCAAGCTTGCCTCACTGTCACCGACGCGTGTGATTTTGTTGTGCAGGAGTGCTTCAATGTAGTTGTTGAGCCATACATTCAACCTACCTTCACTACACCCGATGCTGATTTGTGCTGGCCAGATGCCTTCTCTTTACAATCTACAGTGGATCCTGCATTGTATACAGGATTGAACTGGCAACTAGGCGATGGAACCACGTTCCAGAACCAGGAGTCACTGAATTACACATACGCAAATCCAGGAAGTTATGATGTTACTTTGGGAATCACAACTCCAACTGGCTGTGTGTATACAACTACCTCTCCTTCATTCTTAGTGAGTTATTCTCCTCCAAACGCTGCCTTCCTCGCCAATCCACAACCAACGGACGCCAACAATACCGAGATCACTTTCGATGAAAACTGCACGGGTGATATCATTTCGTATGAGTGGACCTTTGGCAGTCCTGTTCTAGGTTCTTCGACACAAGCGAATCCAACTTTCAATTTCCCATTGGGTGTAGGCGGTTTGTATCCCGTGCAACTGACCATTACGGACGCTAATAACTGCACCGATGAAATCACGGGTACCATTGATATCAATGATATCTTCCAAATTTACGTACCCAATTCATTTACCCCCAACAACGACGGAGTAAACGATGTTTTCCTTATCCAAGGCGCTGACATCGATCCGAACGACTTTGAATTCAGTGTGTTCGATCGTTGGGGTGAAGTGGTTTTCAGCTCTACTGATCCCAATGTAGCTTGGACAGGTGAGTTTTTAGGGGGTGAATACTACGTGCCCAACGGAACGTATAATTGGATCGCACGCATTGGATCATTGAGTACAGGTGAAGTATCCGAATTGACAGGATACATCCACCTATTCAGATAATTTTCAACCGAACTAGAAAGCCGCAATGAGTTCATTGCGGCTTTTTTGTTTTATAAATGGGTTCCAAATTACCTTGTTTTACATAATGCGCTGGCAAACAGCTTTATAAATGAGCCCTTCGGTCTTCGGGTGCGTTGGAAAACTTTAGTGCGTTGTTAAAAAAAGGAAGGGGACAGCCCTCTACACTGTTCTACCTTTGACAGCCGCATTCGAAGCGCATTCTGCGCTTGCAAAGCACCGCGTAATCAACTACAAAATGAGTGAACAAGTTCAATATACGGAAGATAATATTAAGTCCCTGGATTGGTACGAGCACATTCGCTTGCGACCTGGGATGTACATTGGAAAGTTAGGGGATGGCACATCCTACGACGATGGAATTTATGTGTTGCTCAAAGAAATCATGGACAATAGCATCGACGAGTTTGTGATGGGCCACGGAAAAACGGTCGACATTGTGATCAAGGACAATGTGGTAACCGTGCGTGACTATGGCCGCGGAATTCCGCTAGGTAAGGTGATTGATTGTGTGTCAAAAATCAACACAGGAGGTAAATACGATTCTCGTGCTTTCAAAAAGTCGGTGGGTTTGAATGGAGTAGGTACCAAGGCTGTCAATGCGTTGAGCTCATACTTCAAGGTGGAAAGTGTGCGAGAAGGGGAGGTGAAAGCAGCCGAATTCAAACAAGGCAATATCCAAAAGGATCACAAGATTGTCGCTACGGATGCCAAGAATGGCACCACCATGATTTTCATTCCAGACGAAAGCATATTTCACAATTACCAATTCCGCTCACAACATATTGAAAAACTGCTTTGGAATTATTGTTACCTCAATACAGGTTTGACGATCGTTTTCAATGGCCAAAAATTCAAAAGTGAGCATGGATTGAAAGATTTGCTAACTGCCAATCTATCAGAGGATCCGCTCTACAATGCCATTCATCTGCGCGGTGAAGACATCGAAATGGCCATCACCCATACCAATAGCTATGGAGAGGATTATTATAGCTTTGTCAATGGCCAATACACTACGCAAGGTGGCACGCATCAAGTAGCTTTTCGCGAGGCATACGTAAAAGTCATTCGCGACTTTTTTGGCAAGGATTACGAAGCAGTCGATGTGCGCAGTGGAATAGTGGCTGCCGTGGCCGTAAAAGTCGTTGAGCCTGTATTCGAATCCCAAACCAAAACCAAATTGGGCAGCAATGAAATTGAACCCAATGGCAAAAGCATGAAAGCTTTTGTGTTGGAATTCTTGCAAAAGGAATTGGACAATTTCTTGCATAAAAATCCAGAAACTGCGCAATCACTTCAAAAGAAAATTTTGCAAAGTGAACGCGAAAGAAAGGAACTTGCTGGGGTAGCCAAATTGGCGCGAGAAAGAGCCAAAAAAGCCAATTTGCACAACAAAAAGCTGCGCGATTGCAAGGTGCATTACAATGATAAACACGATCTAGCTCCCGATACAACGCTATTTATTACCGAGGGCGACAGCGCCAGTGGATCCATCACGATTTCGCGCAATGCCTCCACACAGGGCGTATTTAGCCTGCGAGGCAAGCCGCTCAACACCTTTGGTATGACCAAGAAAGTGGTGTACGAGAATGAGGAGTTCAATTTATTACAGGCAGCCCTCGATATTGAAGATGGTTTGGAAACCTTGCGCTACAATAAAGTAGTCATAGCAACGGATGCCGATGTGGATGGCATGCACATCCGATTGCTGATCATCACTTTCTTTATCCAGTTCTTTCCTGACTTAGTCAAGCACGGCCATTTGTATGTGCTTCAAACACCTCTATTCCGTGTACGAAACAAGAAGGTGACATTCTATTGTTATTCAGAAGCCGAGCGAGTAGAAGCCATTGAAAAGTGCGGCCCGAAACCTGAGATAACACGATTCAAGGGACTTGGAGAAATTTCCCCCGACGAGTTCAAAAACTTCATCGGACCTGACATCCGTTTGGAGCCAGTAATTATTGGAAAAGACAGCCATCTCAAGGAGATGTTGGAATTCTTCATGGGTAAAAACACCCCAGATAGACAAGAATTCATTATCAAAAATTTGAAAATTGAAAAAGATGACGCAGCCGTTGTAATTGAGACAGCTGTTGAGGAGTCGGAAGCATAATAGTATGGAAGAAAACGAAGAAATAAACAATCTATCCAACGAGCAAGGTGATTTGGGCGATGTGACCGAAATCCAAGGACTCTATCATGAGTGGTTTTTGGACTATGCATCCTATGTCATTTTGGAAAGGGCTGTGCCGCATATCCACGATGGATTGAAACCAGTTCAGCGCCGGATCTTGCATAGCTCCTGGGAAATGGAGGATGGTCGTTACAACAAAG
>JAIYCK010000271.1 GCA_027488055.1 Flavobacteriales bacterium
ATTGCGCGAAATGCGTTTCTGCGAGACAATATCACCAGCCACCACCTCGTATAGAATACTGTCTATGGATGCCAAAATTTGCTCAGGCGTCCATGCTTTAAGGCCAGCATAGGACTTGATTCTATAAATCATAAAAGAGGCTGCATTAGGGATATCCAAGCTGATCATCGCACTAGCCTCATCCGATTGGAACATTGGATACATGGTATGCGGAGCTGAGCCCGCAATTTCTTTGTCGATGGATTGATATGCCGTACTAGGTCTTTTGAAAATAGACGCATCAATTTTGCCTCGAGTTTTTACATTGCGTTCACCCTTGTTGAATGGGCGGATGGTGTATCCCAAATTGCGCATCATTTCGATGACCCCACTATCGCCGGGTAAATGCGCGCATCCCATTCCCGCAAAAATTGATTGCCCGTTTTTCAATACACTGTCCATGCAATGCACAAATACCTTATTGCGCTCGAGCAAGATGTACTTATCAAAAGCAGGATCTGTTATTTTTTTATTCAATGAATCGATGAGATCCAAGTCTTGAGTTCGATAGGCTGTTTCCATTAGTTCGCCTACGCGAGCCAACTCCTCCCTGTCTTCGTTATCATAAAACTTCTGATCATTTGAGCTTCGGGATTCCTTCACTGCCTTCTTATAAAAGGCATCACTTTGGGTATATGTCTCCAGACCGATGGTTCGCTTGCCCATCTTTTTACCCGTTTGATATAAATACATATCCAGCCAGGTATCTTCCTCGTAATCGGCACCATAACTATATGATCCGAAGCGATACAGTAGATAATTGAGAAGCTCTGGATTATACATCAATGCCAACCGCAATTTGCCTTGAAGATCGGTATTCAACTTGAAGTATTCATCCAAGGATGGCAAATCGCTGTTGTTCCAATTGGATCCAAATTCATCACCGCGCATCTCGTTTGACTGCCACATTTCGTTGCGCGTATCATCGAATATGGCTTGCAACCAGGCCTCAGGTTCTAGCTCCAAGGCCAACACGTCGACGCTTTTCATGGCCTCATAAAAAGGCTCTCCTAAATGAAAAACCATTTTACCACTGATGTGCATCGTACCATATATGTACGAAGGCTTTTGAAGTCCATTGCCTGTGATCTCCCACATAAGGCTTTGGTATTTTTTCTGAGAAAGGCCAACAAAACTTATGCTTAGAACGCACAAAATCGTAAGAAAGCCCTTAGGGCGCAAGCGATGAAACATCATATGCGGTAAAAATAGCGTGAACATTGGTAAGTCACCGCACCCTGCAATCGAAGTTCCCAAGTTTTTTATGACCGAACCACTTCCAAGCGTGATTTGAACATACCTCCCTATTTTTCAACTATTTACGACATTTGACACGGATAAATCTGTGGGCATGTCGGTTTTAGCTCCAAATCCCTTATTTTTGCCCCTCAAATTTTGGTAATAATTTAATATAAACCATGGCCAAACAAGATAACAAAGGAACCGATACCATTGTAGACGTGCAAGAAGTATACACCAGAACAGAGATGTTCTTAGAAAAAAATCGCAAACCTATGATCATGGGTCTAGGAGCGGTATTGCTTTTGATCGGTGGATTTTTCGCCTACCAATTCCTTTACAAAAAGCCGAAAGAAACATCAGCGGCCAATGCAATCTATATGGCTGACCTTTACAGCGAAATGGACTCATTGGAGTGGGCTGTAATGGGTCATGATGGCGCAATGGGATATGAAGAAATTGCACAAAATTTCAAAGGCACTTTGGTGGGTAAACGCGCCAATTACTGGTGCGGAGTCTACTATCGCGATATCAAAATCGATTACAACAAAGCGTTGGAGTATTTCAAAGGTGCAGATTTCGATGACAACACGGTTGGTATCGCAGCTGTTGGATCTGTTGGTGATATGTACATCCAACTCGGCAACATCGAAGAAGGTGCAAGCTGGTTAGAAAAAGCGGCTAAACAAGCCAATAGCAGTGATAGCCGTGATTTCACTGGACCGTATTATGGTTTGAAAGCAGCAAAGGCTTTCATCGAATTGAACGACACCAAGAAAGCAGCGAACTTGTTGGAGTATATTCTTGACAACTACGACAAGAAAACACCAGACGGAATGGAAGCAGCTAAATTGTTGGCTTTCATCAAATACAAACAATAATACAGTGGTTGTGCCCTAAATGGCGACAAATAACCTACGTCTATACAACCCCAACGAACTTCCCGATGCAGCTACCATGCTCATCGGGATTGTTGTTTCTGAGTGGAACTCGCACATCACGCATGCCCTGCGCGACGGAGCATTGGAGGTATTGCGAACAGCTGGTTTGAATGAGTCTCAAATCATTTTGGAGTATGTTCCGGGTAGTTTTGAATTGCCGATGGGCGCTCAAATCCTCATCGAGACCCATCCAGTGGACGCTGTAATTGTATTGGGCAGTGTGATTCGCGGCGAAACCCCTCATTTTGATTTTGTGTGTGATGCCTGTGCACAAGGTATTATGCGCGTGGGACTGGATCACCAGACGCCGGTTATTTTTGGTGTACTCACTGATGATAATGAGGCACAAAGTCTAGCCAGAGCCGGTGGCGAAAAAGGCAATAAAGGAATTGAAGCAGCCGTAACTGCGCTCAAGATGGTCGCCTTGACCGATCGCTTGATCAATAAAATAATTTAATTTTCCGTCCTTAAATCGAGCGTTGACTGCGCAGGTTGCGCATACCTTCATCGATTGTGAATGGACACTTGACCAATTGCCAAGTGCCACTCATCAGTTTGTTATAACTCACACTGAGATCAATTTCATAGTCCTGTCACTTCGTAACCGGATTGATCCACAGATACTTTCACAACGCTGCCTCTGAACAAAACATTGAAGGAGTATGCCTTCCATTGAGCTGGAAGAATGGGGTGAAACGTCAATTTGCCATCCTTTACGCGCATTCCGCCGAATCCTTGCACGATGCTCATCCAAGTGCCTGCCATGCTCGTAATATGTAGACCTTCATGCGCTTCGTGGTTATAGTCATCCAAATCCAAGCGCGACGTGCGCATGTACATTTCATATGCCTTCTCATGCAAGCCCAATTGAGATGCTAGAATGGAGTGCACACAGGGAGACAAGGAACTCTCGTGCACGGTCATGGGCTCATAAAAATCAAAATTGGAACGGATCACTTCCTTATCAAAATCCTCGTCAAAAAAATACATGCCTTGCAATACGTCTGCTTGTTTGATATAGCATGAGCGCAAAATTCGATCCCAGCTCCAATGCTGATTGATGGGACGCTGCGCTTCGGGCAAAGCACTTGCAGGGGCCAATTCTTTGTCTAAGAAACCGTCATGCTGAATACGAATTTCGGAATGCTCCATTTGCCCCAAATAAATGTGAGCAACAATGTCCTTCCAACGCGCTGTCTCATTGACTTCATCAAATGCATATTGTTTGATTTTGGACGCCAATGCATCAGGGTCATTGGCGCGCAGATATTCCATTACCTCCATGGTGCAGGCAATGCACCATTTCGCAAAATAATTGGTGTACCAATTGTTGTTTACATTGTTTTCGTATTCATTGGGCCCCGTCACTCCGTGCATTACGTATTGTTTGCGCGCCTCACTCCAATGCACCCGCTGCGACCAGAATCGTGCGATACCGAGCAATACATCCCATCCATATTCAGACAAGTAATGTGCGTCTCCTGTGTAACGCACGTAGTTGTAGATCGCATAGGCGATGGCTCCATTGCGGTGTATTTCTTCGAAGGTAATTTCCCATTCGTTGTGACATTCTTCGCCATTCATGGTGACCATTGGATACAATGCAGCGCCATTGGTAAATCCTAATTTTTGGGCATTTTCAATGGCCTTATTCAATTGATTGAAGCGATAGACCAACAATTGACGCGCCACCTTCTGATCCTTTGTGCTCATGTAGAAAGGCAAACAATACGCCTCCGTATCCCAATAGGTGGATCCTCCATATTTTTCACCAGTGAACCCTTTGGGACCTATGTTCAAGCGTGCATCTTCTCCTGTATAGGTTTGATTCATATGAAAAATATTGAATCGAATGGCTTGTTGAGCTTCGTCATCTCCTTCGATCACGATGTCTGCCAGATCCCATATCTTCTGCCAGCTCTCGGCTTGCATGGCCAACATGGTTGCAAATCCAGTGCGATGAGCGCGCTCAGCCGCCTTTTCCGCAGAAATCTTTAATTCGTCGCGATCATAATTGAGTGAGGAAACAAGTCCCACATATTTGTACAATGCAATGGTGTCACCCTGATGTATTTCTTTCTCCAAATTGTTCTCGGCAAAGAATACATCTTGACTGTGATGAAAAGTCGGTTGTATGACGTTACCGTTCAATTCCACCTCGATGGACATGGCCGCAGCGATGTCAAATTCGGTCTTGCGCGTGCGTGTGATCACCACACCTTTGCCTGCCGAAGCCGAGGAGTCCAGCGGTTCCCAAAACATTTCTTCGTAATTGGAATCGTGGTTTCTGACATTTCCATCCAAGTATGGCTGAAAACGGATGGTTCCAGTAAAGTTGAGGGGTGTAATCGCATATCGAATTGCAGCCGTTTCGTCGTCGGCCATGGAACAAAATCGCTTGACCTCTGCGCGAATTATTCTCCCTGAAGGCATTTCCAAATCAAAAGATCGAATTAGAACGCCCTCCTTCATATTGAGTTCGCGGCGGAAATTCGATGTAATGCATTTAGCAAAATCGACATCCTCCCCTTCTACCTTGATGCGAATACCAATCCAATTGATGCTATTCAACACCTTGGCGAAATATTCGGGATAGCCATTTTTCCACCAACCCACACGCGTTTTATCAGGATAATATACCCCCGCTACATAGGAACCCTGCAAGGTTGGACCGCTATAATCTTCTTCAAAATTGGCGCGTTGGCCGAAACGACCATTGCCGATAGAAAAGATACTTTCAGAAGATCGATGGTGCTTGCGTTTAAATCCTTCTTCGATGATCCTCCAAGGATCTGTGGTCAAGTATTGTATCATAATTTCGTGAGATGCTTTTTATCGCCACCAAAATACAGCTACATCGCATGGATGAAACGGCATTTATACGGGTCTTGCAAAGTAAATGAAAGTGTACTAAATACACCAACTATTTTTCATTCGAAACGTGGAAAGGTCAAGCTTACCAATTCGACATGGTGCCTATCACAAGCGCATGGCCACGCGTGTACCTTCTTCAATGGCTCTTTTGGCATCCAATTCACCAGCATTGGCCGCTCCGCCAATCACATGGGCATTGGGTAATTGAGTGGTGAACTCGTTGTTACTCAATTGACCTGCGCAAACCACAAGATGATCAAAGGTCTCAACTTCCAACTGGCCATTTTTTTCGTAGTGTAAGCCATGTGCATCCACTTTGATGTACTTCACTTCATTGATGATTTGAACACCATACATTTTTAGTTCAGCACGATGAATCCAAGACGTGGTTTTACCCAATGCATTGCCAGGCTTCTTGGCACTTCTCATCATGATGGTCACATTGCGCAATGGCTGAGCGTGTGAGGGCGTTGAGCCAAGGCCCCATTTATCTTTGAACTCATGAACCGTTTCTGGCTCTGATCCTTTTACCAAAAAAATGGCTGTATCAACAGCGATGCCTCCGCCTCCGACAATCACAACTTTCCCTCCAACCTCTACTTTCCCTCCCAACA
>JAIYCK010000149.1 GCA_027488055.1 Flavobacteriales bacterium
ATTCATTGTAGGAAACTTCACTGCCAACCTGGAAGGCCAGCGCTCGCAGCAATTTCTCAAGTAGTTCCGGTTTTTTAATTCCGGTAAGAGCCAATACATCCCTGTAGAGGTAGCTTGATGTGAGTTGCTTCAATATTTCACGTGCATTTTCTCTGTGGTTAATCACGTCGGGGTACATGCCGAAAATCAGACGTTCCTCTAGTTGAGCCGAAGCCTCCACATACCCGATGTTGTCTTCAAATTCCTGCCAACCAATTGGAAACAAATGATATTCAAACTTACGACCGGTGAGCGGCTCTTGTGTCGCATTTTTGAGATCCAAAGCCGACGAACCGCTAAGAATCAATTGCACCTGTTTCATTTGGTCGGTGATCATCTTAGCGATCAAGCCCACATTATCAATTCGTTGCGCTTCATCTACAAAAACAAGTGAATGATTGCCAATGATTGCTTTCAATCGGGAAAGTCCTGCTCCTTCCAAGAGTGCACGAATATCGGGATCGTCCCCATCCAAAAAAAGATGTTCTTTCCCCTCGAGTAGGGTTTGAACGAGAGTCGTTTTCCCCACCTGACGCGGGCCAATAAGCACAATAGCCTTGCCTTTAAACATGTGCTTTCGCAGCACCTCTAATAACGTTCTAGGTATCATAATCCCCAAATATACATGTTTTTTGGGGAATACAATCCCCAAATATTACTAATATTCGGGGATTTGACTCTTTTTACGTGCATCAATCAACCGCTTTCATGGGAATGAATGCGCGATAGAAAAACTGATATCTTCGATTGTAAGAGGCTGATTCGAGTGCTTGGAGAAGCATCATTTCCCCCAAACTCATCCTTGGTTTGGGCTAAGAAGAAATAACCATTGTTGTAGCGGTTTATTTCCCAATACAAAATTTAGAAAAGATGCTGTTCAAAAGGTCGTCCGCCTGCACTTTTCCGACTATCTCGCCCAAATGATGGAGCGTTTTGCGGATATCCACTGCCAAGAAATCAGAGCTGACTCCCTGCTCCATTCCAGCATGAATGGAATGGATGGATGACTGTGCCTGGAGCAATGACTGATGATGCCTGGCATTGGTGACAATGGTTTCGCTCTGATGCATGCGATCCACTTGCGACAACTTCGCAATGTGCGACTTTAGGTCTTCGATGCCTTGGCTTTCTTTGGCTGAAATATACAAGGCCTCTTCCCCAAAAAGTCGATCCATTACTTGATCCATCTTATTGATCACTTTCACGTAGATTTTGTCGAGACCTGCAGCTTCTTTCACTTCCTGTTCAAAATGAATCAAGTCGGCTGGAGCCATGGATGCACCATCGCAGATAATAAGTACCAATTGAGCCCGACGCGCTTTATCAAAACTCCGCGCAATGCCCATTTGCTCTATTTCATCCGTGGTGTCTCGAATGCCCGCGGTGTCGATAAAATTGAATCGCACCCCCCCGATATGAATATGGTCTTCGACGGTATCGCGCGTGGTACCCGCAATGGCCGACACAATGGCTCTGTCCTCGTTCAGCAATGAATTGAGCAAAGTGGACTTGCCTGCATTGGGAGGTCCAATAATGGCCACTGGAATTCCGTTTTTGATAGCATTGCCCAATGCAAACGAATCGATCAGATGACTGACCACCTCATCAATGTGATGCAACAAAGCACGCAGCCTTGTTCGATCCGCAAATTCCACATCTTCCTCACTGAAATCCAATTCAAGTTCAATCAGTGAAGCGAACTCAATCAATTGCTCGCGCAGCGCATTGATTTGTTTGGAAAAACCGCCTCGCATTTGATGCAAAGCTTGTTTATGACTGGCCTCACTTTCAACAGCTATTAAATCCGCGACCGCCTCGGCTTGACTCAAATCCATTTTGCCATTGAGATAAGCTCGCATGGTATATTCACCAGGGTTGGCCAAGCGTGCGCCTGCCGCTTGCAACGCCTCCAAGGCGCGCTGCTGAATGAATAAACTACCATGTACCGAAATTTCTACGGTGTCCTCGCCCGTATAACTGTTGGGGCCTTTGAATACCACCGCCACGATTTCATCCAACACATTGGAATGACTCATCAAGCGCGCAAACTGCGCTCGGTATCCATGCTCAATTTGCAATGGTCTATCCAAGACCTGTTGTGTTACATCAAATGCTTTGGGGCCCGTGATTCGGATCACAGCGATGCCTCCCACTCCCATCGGTGTGCTCAGCGCACATATGGTTTCTTCGATTAAGTAACTCATTCTTCCAATTAGTTGATAATGGGAATGAGTCCTCGAATGCCCATGTCCACGACGCTTTCTGTTGCCGGCTCGAACTTGCCATCAGCGATGGTTTCGATCCATTCAAAGCTGTTGTTGGTGCTCAGCGACAAGACTATTTGAATATCCTCATTTTCATTGCCTGTGATCACCAGCGGCTCGTCAAATTGCGCTGTTACCACGCATGATCCTGCTGGAATGGGTGAAGTAGCATTCAGTGGATTGGGAACCGTTGTTGCACCGGGTGGCGACTGTCCTGTCTGCACTTGAGTTGTCCCAAAAACAGACGTTTCGAAGCCCCAATATCCTTGTAATTTATCGTCGTTCACTGCGACCGTTTCACTACCTATGACGTACTCTCCAATGTAGGTATTGAAACCCACGAAGCTAGCCAATGTGCCATTGAGTTCCAATCCAGAGGCCAGGAAGTTGATATTGTAATTTTGGTAGGCCAGTGATACACGGATATACTCATAGGTGCCTGCCGGAATCGAGCTTAGGTCGATGCGTTTGAACACCTGTCCCTCGCTCACAACAACGGACTCATTGAAGTCGATGGCGGCGGCGCCTCCCGCATTGGTCTGCGGGCCGTTGTATAGAACCACTCCATTGCCCAGCGGCGTGAAGGCATTGGGTGTAAGTTCAATATAATGCGCCGAAACGCCATTGAAAGAAGGACTTTGCGCTGCATGGCCCGCCGGAACTCCAGCGACATTTCCGAAATTATCCAACCGCTCTTGATCAGGATCGAACGCAAAGCTAAAGGTCAATTTGGGGGATTGTGCTGAAGGAATGGAGTCGTTTTCCTTGTCCTTGTCGCATGCCATCAAGGTGGTCATTGCTGTCCAAAACAAGCCTTGAGCCAATGGCTTTATGTTCGAAATTTTCATGAGGTAAATCTACTTCAATTTTGGCATTTTCGGTCATTGGTTGTGTGCCGTGATCGTTCATAAATCTGTTAGAACTATGCCTCCACACAGGCAAAATGGCCTTTCACATCCGTATCTTTACCTTGTTTTGAAAATCCTACACATTCTATACTTCGCATGGCTGATGCAGGCTTTTGTGCTGCCTGCTTCCGCGGCTACAGATCTGCCCCATAGCCCTGACGCTAAGGACGGTTTGCATGTGTTAGTTATTGATTATTATGGATTGGCTTCTGATGACGACCGCAATGAATTCAAAGAAGTCGTGAACTCCTATTTGAGTATGTACATCGAGCGGTGCGCAAACATTGAGAACGATGCTGTGCAACTTAAAAAATCGAAGAAAGAAACACTCCGCGACATCAATTCCATCGTGACCGGTGCGCTCACATTTTACGACTACCAGCAGCTTCAAGATTTCCGTGGTTTTTCAATCATGGTGGAGGACAAACTCGGCGCCATCGATCGAATTGACTTCCGCAAAGCGAAACTTGCTAGCGGCGGGGGCATGAATGCAGAGAAGAAAAGCATCCAAGAATTTTATCTGAAGCAGGAATTAGAAGATCTAAAATTATTGATCAATATTGAACTGGGTATGTTCAGTGGAAACAATTTGATGGTGAAAACATCCAGTGAGCGCACGGTAGTGGATGACAACACCAAACAAGAATTACTCAAACAATATACCGGTTCGGAAAAGAACACTCCCCTCGGCCCCATCAAGGTAAAAATATCAGCGGAGAGCATGGCCTTGATCAACTTCAAAGACACCAGCAGCTTGGATCCTGACGCTGCTACAAACCGCGTGGAGCAACCCGATTTGATGGAGCGTGTATTGCAGTTGTTGGAACAAAACACATCGAAATTAGATCAAATGCAAATCCAAATCGATCAGATGCGAGTGGAACAAATCCAATTGTGGCAGCAACAACAAGATGCCAAAAATGTGGCCCTGCAATCTCAGATTGATGAATTGAAAGGCATGATTGTGTCCGGTGCGATCCCGCGATTTGAGTCGCCCAAAGCAGAGAGCTATGCGGGGACGGTGCTTAATTTTCCAAAACAAGTTGAACTTTTTTATGCCAATGGCGCGACCACCTTGGATGCGAGTTCGCAATTGGCCCTCAATGAAATTGTAGATCTGTTAGCCCGTCAGCCACAAGTCAAAGTCATCATTTCGGGCTACGCAGATAAGTCAGGAAATTCTGCTACCAACCTGCTCATATCGCAGAAAAGAGCCAACGGAGTAAAAACATTTTTTACCAAAAGCGGTCTGAATGGTGATCGGTTTATCACGAAGTACCACGGTGATGCCCATGCGAATGACGTTGGAAACAACCGACGCGTGACTATCGAATTTATACAACCTTAAGTATGGAGCAATCCCTATGAAAATAATCTGTATTGGCCGAAATTATGGCGCACATGCGAAAGAACTCGGAAATGAGTTACCACAAGAGCCCGTTTTCTTTTGCAAACCCGACTCCGCCATTTTGCCCAAAGGCAATCCACTCTACATCCCTGAATGGACCAAGGATTTGCACTATGAGGTGGAACTTGTTTACCGTATTCATCGGCTTGGAAAAAACATCGATCAAGCACATGCCTCGCGCTACTATGATGCCGTGTCACTTGGTATTGACTTCACTGCTCGCGATGTGCAAGAGGCTCAAAAACAGGCGCGTTTACCTTGGGAAAAAGCCAAAGCCTTTGATGGATCTGCGGTGATTTCAACGCATTGGTTGGATATTCAAGCTCCTGAGAAAATGGAAGAACTGCATTTCCGATTGGATAAGAACGGCGAAACCGTTCAAAGAGGAAATAGCCGCGATATGATTTTTTCTATTGACGCTATCATCGCTTATGTGTCACAATTCATGACACTCAAAATAGGTGATTTGATTTTTACAGGAACCCCAGCGGGAGTTGGACCGGTCCAGATAGGAGACGTATTGAAAGGTTATCTCGGCGAACAAGAAATGTTTCAAGTAAAGATCAAATGATCGAATCGTTTTGATTCATCACCTTGGTTTGAGCGCGAATGCTTTCTTTGTGCAATTGCTCCAAGTATTTGTCTATGAACTCCGCACTCAAGCCTATCCTGTCTGCTAATTGTGAGCGTGTGCTTACGATTTCTTGCCAGCGATCCAACTGGAAAATAACCATGTTGTGTTCCTTTTTATAGACACCAATTTCTTCGGCCAATTTCATCCGATCACCAATTAGTCCGATGATTTCTTCGTCAATTTTATCGATTTGAGATCGCAGTGCCGCCAGCGCATTGGACGCGTTCAAGTCACTCAAATCATATTGCCGAATGACGAGATTGAGGATGAGATCATGGTAAGTCGATGCAGTAATTTGTTGGGCGGCATCGCTCCATGCTTGGTCAGGAGTTGGATGTGATTCAATCATGAGTCCATCAAAACCCAGATCCATCGCTCGTTGCGCCACAGGAGCAAGTAAATCACGACGTCCAGAAATATGACTGGGATCGCACAAAATGGGCAAATTCGCAAAATTACTTCGCAGAGCAATCGGTATTTCCCACATGGGTTTGTTGCGATAAATGCTTTTTCCGTAGTATGAAAATCCGCGATGGATGGCCGCCACCTTTTTGATGCCGGCTGCATACA
This sequence comes from Flavobacteriales bacterium, assembly GCA_027488055.1. Lineage (GTDB taxonomy): Bacteria > Bacteroidota > Bacteroidia > Flavobacteriales_D > Sanyastnellaceae > CANHSF01. Next base: position 5,824 of record JAIYCK010000149.1, read on the forward strand.
TCCGCTCCAATGCACCTATCCAAAGAGAGAGATCCGCGTTGACAGGATTTTTCACAAAAACAGGTATATCGACTCCCTTTAGTGCCTCCGCCACTTCTTGAACAGAGAAAGGATTGACAGTAGTGCGCGCACCAATCCAAAGCATATCAAACCCATGTTGCAAGCACAACTCAACGTGATCTGCCGTAGCCACTTCTGTCATGATAGGGAGACCCGTCATGGCCTTCGCCTCGAGCATCCACTCAATCCCCTGCCCACCAATGCCTTCAAACGCGTTGGGGCGGGTACGTGGTTTCCAGATTCCCCCACGTAAGGCGTGCACCTGTCCTGTATTGGCCAGCTCTTGCGCAGCGGTCAAAAACTGTGATCTTGTTTCGACGCTGCAAGGTCCGCTAATCAAAAAAGGGCGAGGCCCCGTTTTGAGCCAATTGTCTACTTGTAATAAAGGGGAATCCATATTTATTTCCTATTAGCGTGCAAAATACGATGCGAAATACACCGAAAAGATCAAAATTGATTGAAAAGATGTCCTTTCAGTCATTATGGAAACAAGGTTCACCTTGGAATTGTTTGATGCGGGCACGGAGATATCACACGGGTGTATGCCCGCGAAATAGTCAGGAATTTCAAAAACGAATTCCGAATCCGACTGCCATATTGGAGGCAATAATTTGTTCAGGACGCACCATCATTTGCTGTTCCAGGCTGAGCACGATATGGTCTGTAGGAGTATAGAGCAATCGAACACCTGCGGATGGGGTGTAATAAAATTTAGTCACATCATCCCGGGTTGCAAAAGTCAATCCCGTAACATTGAGATAAGGCGACACATCAAGGTTCTTACGCGGATAAAAATGCAAGGCAACACCATCGGGAATCATGCAGGAATACATAAAGGTCCCCAAAAACACATCTGGATCCATGTATCCACACGCCGATCCACTCACCATGAACAAGCCCAAACCGACTCCTACAGTGGCGCCCAAAGGAGCCGTAAATTCAGCATCTGTTGGATTCTGACTGATGGTAGGACGGCTGATGCGCATGGAATAGATCAAGCTGACACGGTCGTGAACGAAGTGGTCAACCTTCACCTCGTGCAACATGGAATGCCCATATCCGAAATTGTAAGTCACCAAATTGTCGCCATCGCCAAAGGCATTGGATGGCATGGTTAACTGGGTTTGCGCGCTCAACCCAAGCCATACAATGAGACTAAGCAAAAGAAGAAATCGATGCTTTGATGTATACATATTGAACAAAGATGGTCGAAATCAAAGGTAGCTAAAAACTGCATGACTCCTGCAGGCGGAAATTCCAGTGGGGATAAGGGCCAAAAAAAAAAGACAATATCATGAATGTCAGGATATTGTCTTCTCTTGTGCCCAGGACTGGATTCGAACCAGCACAGTTTCCCGCCACCCCCTCAAGATGGTGCGTCTACCAATTTCGCCACC
>JAIYCK010000401.1 GCA_027488055.1 Flavobacteriales bacterium
ACCGCTACACCACCAAGGGTATCATCGAAGGACGCTCAGCGTCTTACAAGAAAGCCATCATTAAGTTGCAGGCTGGAGAAACAATAGATTTTTACGCAAACGTATAAATAGAGCAGACGAATAATGGGTATCAAAAAATTAAATCCGGTCACTCCCGGTACTCGTTTTAAGGTAGCTCCTACCTTCGACGAGATTACGTCAAGCAAACCCGAGAAGTCGCTTCTTGTCACCAAGAAAAGAACAGGTGGCCGCAATAACCAGGGTAAACGCACCATGCGTTATATCGGTGGCGGACACAAACGCAAATATCGTTTGATCGATTTTATGCGTGACAAGTACGATGTAAGTGGTAAGGTAATGACCATCGAGTACGATCCAAACCGTTCAGCGCGTATCGCTTTGGTGGAGTACGCAGACGGCGAGAAAAAATACATCATCGCTCCACAAGGTTTGGTTGTTGGACAAACAATCATCAGTGGAACGAAAGCATCACCAGAAGTTGGAAATGCATTGTTCTTGAAGGACATTCCATTGGGAACTGTAATTCACAACATCGAAATGAAGCCAGGCAAGGGAGGTATCATCGCACGCAGTGCGGGTAGCTTCGCTCAGTTGACTTCACGTGATGGAAGATATGCTGTGGTTACAATGCCATCTGGCGAGAATCGTTTGATCTTATCTGAGTGTATTGCTACAATCGGAGCAGTTTCAAATGCTGAGCACAGCTTGATCCGTTCAGGTAAGGCAGGTCGCAGCCGTTGGTTGGGTCGCAGACCACGTGTTCGTGGTGTGGCAATGAATCCAGTGGATCACCCAATGGGTGGTGGTGAAGGCCGCCAGTCAGGAGGTATCCCACGCACTCGCAAGGGTACACCATCTAGAGGTTACAAAACTCGCAAACCAAAGAATCCGTCGAACCGCTTCATCCTTGAACGCAGAAAGAAATAATAACACATGGCAAGGTCCTTAAAAAAACCACCTTTTATCCACTACAAACTCCAAAAGAGAGTAGACGAGGCGCAAGCTTCAGGAAAGAAAGTTATGCTCAAAACATGGAGCAGAGCATCAACGATTACCCCAGATTTCGTTGGTCTTACCATCGGAGTACACAATGGAAAACAATTTATTCCAGTGTATGTAACCGAGAACATGGTAGGTCACAAATTGGGAGAATTTAGCCCCACAAGAAAGTTCTCAGGTCACTCTGGTAACAGAAAGTAATACAATAACCGCGAAAAAGATTAAGAATCATGGGAGTTCGTAAAAGAGAAATGGCAGATAGAATGAAAGAGGAGCGTAAGAGCACCGCTTTCGCCAAATTGAACGATTGTCCGTCTTCACCTCGTAAAATGAGATTGGTGGCTGACATTATCCGCGGCAAAGATGTATTTCAGGCCTTGAATATCTTGAAATTCACAAGAAAGCACGCTTCTTTACCAATGGAGAAATTGCTTCGTTCAGCGATCAGCAACTGGCAACAGAAAAACGCTGGTTCTGAAGTAACAGAAGCAGAGTTGATAGTGAAAGAAATTCGTGTAGACGTTGCTGTAACACTGAAGCGTATCAGCGCAGCGCCGCAAGGTCGCGCTCACCGCATCCGCAAGCGCAGCAACCACGTAACAATCATTTTGGACAAAAAATAAACCTCTTAGAGTAAATCGATAGAATGGGACAAAAATGTAACCCGATAGGAAACAGATTAGGCTTTATCAAAGGCTGGGACAGCAATTGGTACGGTGGTAATAACTACGGTGATAAAATCGTAGAGGATGATAAAATCCGCAGATACCTCATGGCTCGCTTGAAAAAAGCGTCTGTGTCTAAGATCATCATTGAGCGCACTTTGAAGCTCGTAACAGTGACCATCAACACAGCTCGCCCAGGTGTCATTATCGGGAAAGCCGGCACAGAGGTGGACAAACTGAAAGAAGAGCTTAAGAAGATCACTAACAAGGATATTCAAATCAATATCTTCGAAATCAAACGTCCCGAATTGGATGCACGTTTGGTAGCCGATGGTATCGCTCGTCAAATTGAAGGTCGTATCTCTTACAGAAGAGCAACCAAATTATCTATCAGCACTTCCATGAGAATGGGTGCAGAAGGAATCAAGGTAACACTTTCTGGTCGTTTGAATGGCGCAGAGATTGCTCGTTCAGAGACTTACAAAGAGGGAAGAACACCACTTCACACGTTGCGTGCAGACATCGATTATCATCACGCAGAGGCACACACAGCCTACGGTCGTATCGGCTTGAAGGTTTGGATTTGCCGCGGTGAAGTATATGGCAAACGTGATTTGTCTCCAAACTTCGGTCAAACGGTTCAAACGAGCAAGCGTCCGGGTTCAGGTCCAGATCGCAATGAGCGCAACGATCGCAACGATAGAAGAGGAGGTGGAGAGCGCAGAGGCAATGGCGGCGGTGATCGTCGTGGAGGAGCCGGCAGAGGAGGAGAACGTAGATCTTCATAATCGCTCTCAAATAAAAATTAATAGTACAGAAGCTACAGACACATTTGAATCATGTTACAGCCAAAAAGAACTAAATATAGAAAGCAACAGAAAGGGAAGATCAAAGGGATCGCCCACCGAGGTTCACAACTCGCGTTCGGAAGTTTTGCCATCAAAACACTTGACGAAGGTTTCTTGACATCTCGTCAAATTGAGGCCGCTCGTGTTGCTTTGACACGTTTTATGAAAAGGGAAGGTCAAGTTTGGATCCGTGTTTTTCCAGACAAACCTTTGACAAGAAAGCCAGCCGAAGTGCGTATGGGTAAGGGTAAAGGAGCTCCTGAATTGTGGGTAGCTGTTTTGAAGCCTGGCCGTATCATTTTCGA
>JAIYCK010000412.1 GCA_027488055.1 Flavobacteriales bacterium
AGAAATATTTCAAGGAATCTTTCTACGAAACCAAGGCCTTGGTATATGTAGCGAATTGATTGTGACGTTCGTTGCACCATTCCAAAAGATGCGATGTAATCTTAATCATGTGGGGCATGGTGTATCGCTATGACCACGTCAACGGTTTGATTGGTGCTTGAAAAGCGCCTAGTTTCATAGGTTTTTGTAGAAATTTTACCCCATAAAAAAAGGAATCCCTTTGGATCCCTTCTTTTTTTTAAACCTGCAAGGAAAATTTTGAAACCAACGCATGAACCAGTTTGATCCGGTTTTCTGCGCAACCATAAGTAAGACGTGGACACTTAGAGGTGGTTGCCTATTTTTTTTATTAATTATTTATCACTTCGGGGTTAAGTGATTATGTGGTTGATTATCAGCTACAAAGCAATGTTTTCAACGGCCTACATGTCCTGAAAACGGTAACCAACGCCTCGAACACTGTGAAAATACACCGGTTTTTTCGGATCTTCCTCGAAGTGTTTACGATATGATAAGATAAAATTATCAATGGTGCGACTATTGGGGAAAATGTCGTACCCCCACACTTTCTCCAAAATTTCCTCTCTGCTGACGACCATGCCTTTGCGATGAATGAGCAACTTGAGCAACATCATCTCTTTGCGCGACATTTCTTGCGATTGGCCATGCTTATCGGTCACAATAAAGGTCCTGAAATTCACATGGTTCCGACCGAATTGGTATTCATCTAAATCGGCCAGTGATCGCACTTGGTCATCCTTCCGCGAAATGAGCTTCTGAACTCGAAGCAACAATTCCTCCAATTCAAATGGCTTGGCCATGTAATCATCTCCTCCCAATTTCAATCCCTCGACCTTGTCCTTGCCGCTGCCTCGGGCCGACAAAAACAAAATAGGAGTGGAGTTGCCTTCCAATCGGACTTTTTCGCACACCGTAAATCCATCCATCTCGGGCATCATGACATCCAAGATGGCTAAATCAAACGCCTGATTCTGCATTTTGGCCAGTGCCTGCAAACCATTGGACGCTGTGACAACGGAATAGCCATCAAGCTCCAAATTAAGCTTCAGCATGGCGCTAAGGCTTTCTTCGTCCTCTGCCAATAGCACTCTGTAATTGCTTGTTTGCGTTGTCATAGGGCAAAGATACTTTTTAGTTGCGCTTTTTGTTTCGCCGAGATTGTATGTCCCATCGAATGAAGTGCTGATCGGCGGTTAAAAACAGCGATGAGGTGGGCTTATTTTACGTGGTAGAGAATATCTTCGCCACATGATTTTTGATCTTGAACAAGCGAATGCGCTGAGCGCTTCCACCTTGCTAGGTGCCTTGGGGATGGAATTTACGAAGTTGGCACACGGTCATGTGGAAGCCACCATGCCAGTCGATCAGCGCACCCACCAACCGTATGGACTTTTGCACGGCGGCGCAAGTGCGGCCCTTGCAGAGACCATTGGAAGTTATGGCTCCGCACTGATCGCTCAAGCGAACAATGGAATAGCAGTGGGCGTTGAACTCAATATCAATCATATCAAAAGCAAGCGGGGTGGCCTGGTAACAGGCATTGCCAAACTCATCCACGAAGGTCAAAACACCCATGTGTGGAACATCGAAATTGTAGACGAAGAACAAAAGTTAATCGCGATCTCGCGCCTCACGGTGATGATCAAAGCCCCGAAAAAACATGCCTGAGAACACGCTCGTCCGGGCGCAATTGATTCTGCCACTGCACGAGCAATCGCGTGCGCACTTCCATTTTCCTGACTACAATGGTCGGTGGTGGGTGATGGATACCTCCTACTATGGGCAAAAACCCAAGGTGGTGATGGACAAGGAAGGGTATCGGTCCATGATCGAAAATGCGGTGCACACGATGCAAACCCAAAAGCTTGAAAAGGTGGTTTTGAGTAGAATACTCGACTGGCAAGGTGAGCGTACCATCGAAACAGCGGATATCTTGGAGGAACTCACGCACGACTATCCCTCGGCGTGTGTCTTCCAATTTGAGCTGGCCAACGGGGAGGAGTGGATCGGTGCGACCCCAGAAAAATTACTGGTGAAAAGAGGGAAAAATTGGCAAACGATCGCCTTGGCGGGAACACAAGTACACGCCAATAAGGGAACGTGGGGCGCTAAAGAAATACATGAGGAAGATGTAGTTAAAGAATATATAATCAATGTATTAGAATCGAATGGCGCTCAAAACATCCATGTAAGTGAACGCTACGAACGCACGGCCGGCGCATTGGTGCATTTGGCACATGACATCCATTTTGAGTCGGATGAAAATGTGAGTTTTTGGGCGCAATTGCTTCACCCCACACCTGCTGTGTGCGGTTTGCCAAAAGACCTGGCCATGGAGTACATTCGGGTATCCGAGCCACATGCTCGGGGATATTATACGGGTCTCATCGGGCTGGAACACCCCAATGGCGATGCCGATGTCTTCGTATTGCTTCGCTGCATGCAGCGGGTAACAGGAGGATTCCTCTTGTATGCAGGTGGCGGAATTACCGCTGGAAGCATGTCGGAGTCTGAGTACAATGAAACGGAATCAAAGGCCAATGTCATTCGGCACGCCCTGGATGCAATCCAATCGCGTTGACTTGACTCGGTGCACAATGAGGATAAAATTGTGAATAAACTTGCATTTCAAGGGGGTAAAGCATTTGTATCTTTCAATAATGTATGTAGCTTTGCCGCGATTTTATATCAGTTTTAACTATCAACACATTAACATTAAAGGAAGCATGAAAAGGAACTGTCTCTATCTTATGATAGCTGTAGTGTCAAGCATGGTCATTGTAAGTTGCAATGGTCTGAAGAAAATGGACA
>JAIYCK010000210.1 GCA_027488055.1 Flavobacteriales bacterium
AATGGTATCGATGCGCCAAAAGGTATAATATAGCATGTAAACTTCTTTTGGCTCGTCCATGTAATCACACGAGTCAATGGGTATCGGCCACATCATTCCTAAACTATGCGCATGGTTGTTGGCATAGACATAACCATCCCGCCCCTGTATGAGACCATGCTGTGCAATTTGGAAATCATGTAGCTTATTGGATACATGCCACACATAGGGCCTAATGTTCGGTGTCAAACTTGGGGCGCTTACTTTAGTTGACCTCATAGTATGTGCAATATAATGTCGAACATTATGGTGGAAATGAAGAGGTGAATCAAATAATTTGTCATTTCATCGTAAAAAAATATCTGTTCTTTTCTCCTGCGGTAGGCTAGGATCATTCTCATCAAGGTGACACAAAGAATTAGGTAAAGCATGTGTTGTGATTTTATGTGTGAAACAATTCAGGGATCATTTTTTCCAATGAAGGAGCTAGGCGGAGGTAGAAAAAAAGTGGATGAGATAGGATCACTTCCATCCCCTAATTCAGGCACAGGGGCATGGGCATCAGGATTTTCTTCTGATTGATACGCAGGATGAAAACCGGAGCACTGTGGTCATACGTTTTTAAGCGTCCATCTTTGTTGAATGTCGCAATTCCGTTCAGGTCGATACCGCGTTTCATGAGCTCGTTTCTAAAACAATCCAAACGCAGATTGATAATGGGATTGAGTAGTTCGAAGCCCACATAGTTGTTATGCATTTTAATCAATTCATCGTCCGTGAATGTTTCAAATTCTCGAACGAATTGCAAACGAATTTTTTCATCGTCATCCCATTGGTTTGTCTTCATATGTTTCGGTGGTTTTTTGTGATGGTGTTGGTGATTTGCTCGATGGTCAATCGGTCTGTATTCTCTAAAAAGGTTTTTATAGTTTTTTTACTAATTCAAGAATCTTCGCTTTCAATATCCACATTTCTTCTTCTTGGAACACGGGCTTATGGACTCCTTCGCTTCCCAAGATTGTTTTATCTTCATCAATCATGGAGCTACTTATAAGAAATTGCAGAGAAAGTAGCTTTTCTATGATGATGCGGTCTTTTTCGTCTTTACATTTTAGTTGAAGGCCTTCCCCAAGTTGATAGGTTTTTTCTTTGACCTCAAGTTGTTTCAGTTTGAGTTGCAACTGCTTTTCTCTTTGCTCAATTGTTTTGATCATAAAATAATTTAGATAAATGGGTTTAAAAAAATTGACTAAAAAAAATGACTTTCATGGTTCAATGAACCATTTGAATTTTCAATTTTGAAAATTGATTACTGTACAACAGTTGCTTGTACCATCCATACCGGGATAAACTCAATCCCCCCTTCACGACTTGGCTTTCCTTAAACTTGCCTCGTAAAGAACCTACACTCGAAACAAAATCAATAATTTCAGACTCCTTTCCATTAAAACCAATAACAATCAATTTCCCAGGAGCATTCGGAATCATTTTAGAAAATTCATTAAAATCTTTTCTAAACTTCATTTCATCATGCAATCTTTTCAATTCATGATCCGCAGTCACATTCATCTTATATCTACTCTTCAATTCAAAGCAGATACCAATACTAGCCTTTAAAGGCACATTCACAATCATCGGAACTTTAGTCATATTATATAAAAATTAATTGGTTGCAGATTAAGAACATGAGGGTGGCTGTTCGATTCCGGAGGGGGAATCAAATTCGCTCATATTGTGAACACAATAATTTATTAGAAGATGCGGGGAGACACGATAATCATAAATATACAAAAAATGATTTTTTTTGTCAAGTCTTTTTTTAGGTTCGGTAAGTTATAGACGAAAATAAAATGCAAGCGGTCACCTTCCAGAAGCACCGTCAGATAAGGCTTATTATAAGATACGGAGTCTCGTAAGACCAAAAGAGGAGACTAGAATTTTTTTACAATTCAATATACAAGTCATAAAAGAGGAATAAATAAGTTAGATTCAAATGACGAGATATTTAAATATAATTATATTTTTTTCATTTGTCAAGTGAAAAGTGATTTTTGTTAAAAAAAATGTCCTTCAGATGAAGCGTGAAATAAAAAAAAATAACGTGTGCGCAGATGTATTCAATGCGTCAGCAGTTCTATTACATCCCTCCAAAGGATTTATATCCATAGGCCATCTGTGGTCCTTTTATAATTGGGCGTTTCATAAGCAATATGGATTTGGCTATAGACATCATCGTTAAGGGGTTGCCAAATGTTTGTAATTGCAAAACGGCAGTGAGCTCCTACCCAGTGACGATCATTTTACGAAAAAGAGTTGCATTGTGGGAAAATTGTCTTAAATTAGTAGACAAATGTCATAGCACATAATCTTGGCAACAATGACCGCATCTATCACCAATAAGCTTGATCGAGAGATCTCAAGTATTGTCAAACGAGCAAGTTTTGACAAAACCTATGTATCTGCCAAAAAGAACATCACTTATGCGGAGTTTCTGTCGAATAAAATGCTGATGATCGGCGTAATCAGAGAAGGGGTGCCTTATTCCCTTTTTAGTTTGATTCAACATTTCACGCCCTTTTCAGAGGATAATTGGGCTGACTTTCTTGATATATCCACCAAATCGCTGCACCGTTACAAGCAAACCTCCAAAAGTTTTAAATCCATTCAATCAGAAAAAATAATTGAAATGTCCGAGGTCACT
>JAIYCK010000187.1 GCA_027488055.1 Flavobacteriales bacterium
ATCCGTTGCCAAGGTGCGCTGTGGCCGACCACTCCCATTTGCGGTTGAAATAAAGTACCCGCTCGTAGTAAATAGATGAATACGTTAGATTTAGATATGCTGCTGTGATGTTCGGGTGTATGGTTTGTAGCTGATTCACAAAGGCCCCTTCGCTCAGGCCGAATACACCAAATCCTACCCGATGCACGCGTCGATATTCCAATCCAATACGAAATCCACCAAGCTTGGCACTTTGAGCACCGATAAGTGTTTGACGTGCATCAAACGTAAAATCGAACCTCCGCTTTTTAAATGAATGGTCCAAAATCCGTTGACCATTTATAAGGATAACGGTATCTCGATATGGTTCCTTCGTCCATGACGCGTTGGAGTCAAAAGACCACAACAAGAGGCTTATGAGTATAAAGGTAGTACGCCGAAACATTATTGCAAAGATGGTGCAGTCGCTGACAAAGTTCAAGTTGAAAGGAGTAAATAGTCATATGAAAATGAACACCTATTGCTCAAAACTGAAGATAATAGAGAGACAAGAATGCACAAGAAAGGGTATTGTAGTGTACTTTTGCGCACCCAAAAAAAACAGAAATGGCACTCAAATGTGGAATCGTAGGTTTACCCAATGTGGGCAAATCAACACTTTTTAATTGTTTAAGCAATGCAAAGGCCACTGCGGCCAACTTTCCATTTTGCACGATTGAACCGAATGTGGGAACGATCACCGTACCCGATGAGCGCCTCAATGTTTTGCGTGACCTTGTGCAGACAGAGCGTGTAATTCCAACCACCATTGAGATTGTAGACATTGCAGGCCTTGTGAAAGGGGCTAGCAAAGGCGAAGGTTTGGGCAACAAATTTTTGGGGAATATCCGCGAAACGGATGCCATCATTCATGTTTTGCGTTGTTTTGATGATCCGAATGTTGTCCATGTGGACGGGAGTGTTGATCCAGTGCGCGACAAAGAAATCATCGATATCGAACTACAATTGAAAGACCTTGAAAGCATCGAGGCAAGATTATCAAAAGTGCAGCGCGCAGCCAAAAGCGGCGACAAAGACGCTAAGCGCGACTTTGATTTCATGACTCGTATCAAGGAAGCATTGGAGCAAGGTCGCAGCGCCCGCACTGTATTGCCAGCCAATGAAGACGAAGCAAATCTCTTAGCGGATCTTCAACTCCTCACAGCCAAAAAAGTATTGTATGTATGCAATGTAGAAGAAGGCAACGTGGCCACAGGCAATGCGCACAGTGAGCGTGTTCGTGAGGTAGTCGCGCTTGAGGGCGCCGAAATCCTTGTGCTTGGCGCAGCTATTGAAGCTGATATTTCAGAGTTGGAAACCTACGAAGAAAGACAAATGTTCTTGAAAGATCTTGGTCTAGACGAACCAGGTGTTTCGAAGTTGATCAAGGCGGCTTATAAAATGCTGAATTTGCAAACCTACTTCACAGCAGGTGTCAAAGAAGTGCGCGCTTGGACTATCCACAAAGGTGATACGGCTCCGCAAGCAGCAGGTGTGATCCACAGTGATTTTGAAAAAGGATTCATCCGTGCCGAGGTGATTAAATACAACGATTACGTGACCTACAAGAGCGAAGCAGCCGTAAAGGAAGCTGGCAAACTAGGAGTCGAAGGCAAGGAATACATTGTGCAAGATGGAGATGTGATGCACTTCCGTTTCAACGTATAAGAGAGGATTCATTGAGTCTTCCGATATCCCTGTATTATTTTGTACCCTTTCGTTTGAGGTAGCGTTTCTCCAATTCCTCCGTGGGGAAATAAGGGAGGTTTTCAATTTGAATAAGGTGTCCACTGTTGGTGGCTACATCGATTGGCATCAGTTGAAAATCACCAATCTTTTTGGTTGAGGCATCTACCTTCAATTTACTTCCATTGGCCAACTCTACCTCCGACACTTTTTCGAGGCCAGCAAATTCAATGTCCGTTACCACCAAGTAATACCCCATCATCTTGTCCAATAAATCGCGGTTTGATTCATCACACAAAATCTGCAGAAAACCCTGATCCATTTTGAGCAATTGTTCATTGGTGGGAGACAACAGGCTGTATCCAAAATTATGAGCTGGTTTTCCATATTTAGACATCATTGCCATTTCGCCCCAACGCGCATAGGGCTTGGCCGAAGAAGCATATCGCACAGCACTGGTCATGTTTAACTGTCCTTCGCGCAGTTTCCGTGATGCTTGAATTTTTTCGTCTACTGAGAGTTCTGCTGTATCCTTTTCCACACTGGAATCGGCACCATTCGGCTTGGGTTCTGAGGTGCATGCGCTCCATACGAGTAGCCCAATAATCCAACTGTAATTTCTCAATCTCATTTTTAAATAGTTAAGGAAGCAAATTTAACAAAGAATAAAGTTGTTACAGAGAACCATGATGCTTTGGTCGCATCTATTTTGGCAAGCAGCGGAGCCATCAAATTCATACTGCACTCAGTGGCACTCACACTTAGTCTACGGTCCAAAATGATCGTGACCATCCCAAACGTTTCAGCCCTCCAACATGGTGCGTATGACCCAGTCAAAAGGCGCAGAAATTCATCTTAGTGTAAGGTTTACACTTAAGAAAATTGTTGATATCACACTGCCTTAAAACACACAAAACGAATATCTTACAAAATCGCACGTTTACATCGTTAAAAAACAATCTCAAAAATCATAATACCCCGAGGAAGAGCTACTTATCTTCGCCGTCCGATCTAAATAAAAAGTCGAATAAATCACTCAAAATCAAATGACACACATTGGTAAACGCCCGGAAGGGGCCAATTTGGATTACCTCGGATTGAAGGATATCGCCACTGCCTATTGGAATTTGCATCCCGCTGAATTGGTGGAAGACACCTTGGCACAAGGACAAGGCATTTTAACTAATACAGGAGCCTTGGCCATCGATACGGGAGAATTCACTGGTCGTTCACCCAAAGATAAATTCATCGTAGCCGATGAGACTACGAAGGATACCGTTTGGTGGGGCGGTCAATTCAATGTGCCTTTTGATCCTCTCAAATTTGATCAATTGTACAATCGCATGCGCGCCTACATTGCTGGCCGTGAGGTTTATGTGCGTGATGTGTTTGCTTGTGCAGACAGCCGCCACCAAATGAGCGTGCGTGTAGTAACAGAATATGCGTGGAGCAACTTGTTTGCGGACAATATGTTCATTCGCCCTACAGACGAACAAATCAATGCATTCCAGCCCGAGTGGCATGTGATCTGTATTCCAGGTTTCATGGCAGATCCCGCAATCGATGGAACACGTCAGCACAATTTTGCAGTGATCAACTTCACTAAAAAAATGGCCATTGTAGGTGGTACTGGATATACCGGTGAAATCAAGAAAGGTATCTTCACGGTCCTCAACTATGTTTTGCCACAAGAAAAAAACGTATTGAGTATGCACTGTTCTGCCAACATCGGCG
>JAIYCK010000315.1 GCA_027488055.1 Flavobacteriales bacterium
ACAACGGCCGACCTGTCAAAGGCATACACGTGATATCTCAGTATGAAAAACTCACCTACAGCAAGCCCAAGAATCAACTGACCAATGAAGAAGGCTTGGTGTTTGTGACAGTCAGTGACATTGATCCCAAGTTGAAAAATAACATTGTAAAACTATCTGTTGACACCGACGCGCTGATGCCCGCTGATATCGACAAGAAGTTGGCTAGCGGATTAATGAAAACCATTCGCGGGGACAAAAAAGAAATCCCTATCGAATTTGTGGCTCCAAGTTTTTATGTTACAAGTGATGAAAAACAATTCGGTGAAGTGAGCAATCAAAAGACATTACAAGCTGTATTTGCCAATAATTTGGTTACGAAAGGAATGCGTATTTCTGATAAGAAAGCAGAATGCAATTATCAAGTTCAGCTTACTGCTAACACCACTGAAGGCGGCACCGCTCAGGGGTTTGTAGTAGCTTATCTCGACTTTACACTCACCGTGATTCACACAACCACAGGAGAGGTCGTGTATAGCGAAAGCATGCCAGGCATCAAAGGACTTCAATTGACCCGCGAAGCGGCAAGCACAGACGCTTACAAGAAGGCCAAGGACAAGATTGACAGCGAAATAGTAACCAGCCTTTTGAGCTCAATTATGTAGTTGATCGGAAAATATTTTAGCTGAGAATGACACAATAGAGTATTTTTGGCACGATCCTAGAAATGGGTTAAACAAGAGGCACAAAACCCTCGAAAAAAAGAGTAGAATACACTAAACAATTAGCGATATGAAAACGAGAAATTTTACAATGATTGCATTTGCAATGGCTATTTCAATATTCACTGCTTCATGCGGAAAGAAAAAGAAAGTAGCAGAGACACCTAAGCCAACTGGCGAAGTATTGATCAATGAGTACTGCTCTAGCGATGAATACCGCAGCACCAAAGATGCCTTCCGTTCGACTGCCACAGGTGAGAGCATGGATCGTGAAACAGCGAAGAAAAAGGCCCGTAGCAACGCGCAAGCAGAATTGGCTAAAACCATCAGTTCTACGATGAAAATTGTTGGTGACAACTATGTAAACTCTACTGAGTTCAATAACAAAGAAGAAGTGACTGAGACTTTCCAAGAGATGGCAAGAACCTTGGTGGATCAAGAGATCCGTGGTGCAGTTGAAATTTGTGAGAAATTGACACAGCGCTCAGGTGCAGATGGCAAGATCACTTATGTTTCATACATGGCATTGGAATTGAGCGGAAAGAGTATTGCTGATGCATATTCTGCAGGTCTATCTTCAAATGAGAAGATCAAAGCTGATTACAACTACGAAAAGTTCAAAGACACCTTTGAGAAAGAAATGGAAAAATTGGAGAAAGAGAGAAAATAATCTCCTTTTGAATAAAATAAAAACCGCTCCTTAAGGAGCGGTTTTTTTATGCCCTCTTACGTCGAAGACGCATTGTCCAAATTGGGATCAATGTTCCACTACCGGCGGTACATCCCTATCCTCCGACGCAATGCGGGTTAGTTGCCCACGATCGTGGAGGTCCAACGTTAGCTTTTCTACAAATGCAGAGGCCACCAAGCCGTCGGCTCCGTCGATCATTTTCTTCACAATCCACACTACCAACTCGCCCAGTTTATGCTGTACTTTTGAACCTGTAATTATGTCATCTGAAGATCCGCATATCACCGCTGAGCAAACCATCATTCATCCCCGTTACTTCATGCGGCTGGCCTACGATGGCAGCCAGTACCACGGATGGCAGCGGCAGCCTAACGCGCATACCGTGCAGGCAGAAATAGAGTCCGCTTTGTGCAAGCTATTGCGCCAGCAACCTGTAATCACCACCGGTTGTGGACGTACCGATGCCGGCGTGCACGCCAGTGACTTCTATCTCCATTTTGATGTCGAAAAGGAAATCGAACATCCGGAGGATCTCATGTTTAAGCTCAACAATTGTTTGCCCAAGGATATCGGCATTTATGGCATTTGGCGAACGGCCGACAAAGCACACGCACGATTTGATGCTGTGCAACGGAGCTATGAATACCATGTCCACACCCGACGCATCCCCTTTGTGCGTCAATTCTCCTCCTTTTACCCCTATCAATTGGATGTGGAAAGCATGAATAAAGCTGCAGCGCACCTTATTGGCAAGAAAGATTTTGCAGTGTTTTGCAAGGCGGGCGGGGGACAAAAATCCACCATTTGCGATGTGCGTCGCGCCGAGTGGGTGGACAATGGTTCACAAATCACCTTTTATATCACCGCAGATAGATTCTTGCGCAACATGGTTCGTGCAGTAGTGGGCACCTTGTTCGATGTAGGTAAAGGCAAAATGTCACCGGATCAATTCAAGGAACTTATGAAAGAATCCGAACGTGCTTTGGCAGGTGATAGCGTATACCCTACTGGATTGCTGCTCACTGAAGTGCTTTATCCAGAGGACATGATGAAATTATTTACGCCAATGTATTCCAAACTCCGCATCGGATGAGCGACAGGGGTAAAGCGTTTGATCTGTCATTTTTACGACGCCTTTATAAGCGCGGCAAGCCCTATCGTTCTGCTTTCTTTTGGACCTTGTTTTTAGTCGTCACTTTGGCAATGATGGTGACAATCCGACCTGAATTGACCAAGGTACTCCTGGATGAAGCGTTGCCCGCAGGCGATAGCAGTCGCATCCTCCTCATTTCAGTAACCTACGCAATCGTGCTATTGATTGAGGTGGTCCTGCAATACATCCAAACGCAGATAGCCAATCGAATGGCCCAAAGCATTACCTTGGATCTGCGTGCGGAACTATATCGCAGCGTGGTCCGATTCAAACTCAGCTACTTCGATAAGACACCTGTGGGACAATTTGTGACACGGATGATTGGAGACATTGATGGTATTGCTGAAATTTTTTCAGTAGGAATTCTCGACATCGTGCGCGATGTGCTTAAAATCACCGTGATCGTGGGTGCAATGTGCTGGCTAGATTGGCAAATGACCATCATGGTGCTACTGCCTATTCCCTTGTTGCTTTATGGTACACGACTATTCCAACTTGCGGTAAAAAAATCGTTCAACGATGTCCGAAATGAAGTGGCCCGAATCAGTGTGTTCATCCAAGAACATGTGACAGGCATGGCCATTGTTCAATACTTTCATCGCGAAGCGAACGAACAGCAAAAATTCGACTCCATAAATAAGGAACATCGCGATGCGCATATCCGAGGTATTTGGGCCTACTCTGTATTTTTTCCCTTTGTTGAATTGCTTAGTGCAGCAAGTATCGCGCTTATGCTTTGGTGGGGTGTGCGAGGGGCTTTGGACTATGAAATGAAACCGGGTATTTTGTTGGCCTTTTCCACTTACATTATGATGATCTACCGTCCGATCCGACAAATGGCAGACAATTTCAATGTGCTTCAAATGGGCATGGTGAACGCCGAGCGGGTCTTCAAAGTGTTGGATACCCCTGAAGTACAAGTCGATCTTGGTCAACATTTGGCGCATGGGCTGAAAGGGGACATTCGGTTGGAGCACGTCTATTTCAAATACCAAATCGATCAAGCTCAATGGATACTAGAAGATCTTAATCTACATATTGCGCCAGGAGAGACAGTGGCCATTGTTGGTGCCACAGGTGCTGGCAAGTCCTCGATTGCGGGATTGCTAAATCGCTTCTACGACTACCAAGAGGGCCAGATATTCGTCGATGACGTTCCTATTCAAGAATACCATTTATCCAGTTTGCGCGCACATATATCTATTGTGTTGCAAGATGTGTTTCTATTTTCAGATACTATCTACAACAATATCACCTTATGTGATGCTACCATTGAACGTGCGCACGTGATCGAGGCAGCTAAAGCAATTGGTGCCCATGATTTTATAATGCGTTTGCCCAACGGATATGATTTCGAGGTGCATGAGCGCGGCGGTATGTTGAGTGTGGGGCAACGCCAGTTGATCTCTTTTGTAAGGGCCTATGTGCATCAGCCGGCACTTTTGATTTTGGATGAAGCCACCGCACACATCGATTCGGAATCCGAAAAACTGCTCCAATTCGCAACCGCCAAGATCACAGAGGGCCGCACAAGCA
>JAIYCK010000137.1 GCA_027488055.1 Flavobacteriales bacterium
CTGATCCCAAAATTCATCTCCCTTTTCACTTGCATCCTCACTGACGATTACATCCGTCACGCCTTTGTAGAACTCCTCTTCTTTGGGCGCATTGATTTTAAAATGCTTGTACGTAGTTGTCTTGCGCCCATACATGCCCATTTTGCGATCACTCAAATTGAAGTCAACAACCAACTCATCGCGGGTTAGCATCCACACCTCTTTTTGAACTTCGTTGTATTCTTGATGCACCGTAAAACCTTTGATCCAATTGATGTTGGCGCCTTCCGCGATGGTGGCATCGATACTTTTAACAGCATACGTGGTGTCATTTACCCACATCTCACCAAAAAACAAATGCTCTGCCTTGCGGCGAGGAAAAAATTGCACGCGATAACACCATTTGCCTTCAACGAAGGCACTATCAACCAAATCGTAATCGTAAAAACCGAGACAATAACCTGCAATAGGACTTGTGAATGTTTTGCCAAAGACGATGAGCTCATTGTCATAGACGTTGGTGTTCTGATACATGTCGCCCAAAAATTGGTTGACACTTTCGTTTTCTACACCGCTCACTTTGGTGGCCTTGATGATCTCTTTGGTGATCTTCGGATTTCGTCTGAAGTAATAATCCGAAAGTGACTCCGTCATAAACACCGGCAAATAAGGCTTTTCCTGCGTGGTATCTACACCCTCAAACACAAAATCGAATGGTTTGAATATTTTGCGATCCTGAAATTTCCCCGAGATATTGTTGAGGTCAAATTCAACCTTGTTGTAAACCTCATATTCATAAGCCATCAATTTTTCTTTGTTGTTGATGTCTTTGTTGCGCAAAATATTTTTGACAAGTGCGATGGCTGGATTCACGCCTTCTTTGGGCTTGATCACGACCTCTCCTGTGCTTACGGCAGCAGGAGTCAACTCAAAATTGATCACTGTGGTGGTTCCTTCTTTTACACGTTTTACCTGGCTTTCGAAGCCCAAGGCCATCACACGAAGCGAGTCACTGCTGTAGAAGGTAGCTATTTTGTAATAACCGTCAAGGTCGGTATTGGCTCCCGATTTGGTGCCAACAAACACCACAGGCACAAATGGTACGCCTTCTTTAGTCGTGGCATCAATCACACGTCCGCTCACAATCGTCTGTTGCGCCTGTACATGGTGCAGGCTGTGCAACATAAGTATGAATGTGCAAAATCGAATCAGGTGTTTCATGCAGGCTTCCTTCTACGTCTAAAGGCAATACAAGTTCTAATGGTTGGTAATCCCTGAAGACACGCCGTACAATCTCAGATAAAAATAAACCAAGAGGGTAAAGGTTGCCGTCCAAACAAAAATAAGCGCAAAGTGACTCGATTCGAAACAAATCGAATCGATTATTCACATCAGCCATGGGTATTATTTAAGGATGGTCACTCTTCCATCCTGCATAGGTATTCAAACTGCAACGCAACCACTCCTCGTACACATCGATGTCCGATTCATAGTCCTCTATCGGCGACATGAGGGTGCTATCGGCCGACAACACCGCATACATTGGCTGACTATTGTTATTGAATGTCTCCGTTTGCAGCGTGGTCCAGCGATTACCCACCGTGAGAATGTTCTTGGTTCGGCCATCTTTGGTCACATACTGGAATTGCTCGGAGGCAGGTAGTGCCGCGGCCTCATCTACATACAATGACACCATGATGAAAGAGGTATCCAACAAGTGCTTGATTTGCGGATCTGGCCAGACATTGTCTTCCATCTTTCTGCAATTCACACATGCATGGCCCGTGAAGTCAATAAAAATGGGCTTGCCTGTTTCACGTGATTTTTTTTTCTTTAGTTCCAAGTCATTGACGATAACATTGAACTCAGATTTATGATCATATACGGAGTAGGTCCATGGGGGAGGAAATCCACTCAAAAATTTCATTTTTCCCCAGTGCTCATTATTCAAAACACCTGGAATAATACGGATGGTAAATGCAGCAATTAAAATTGTGAAAAAGAGCTTCACGCCTTTCATGGAGGTCGTGCTGAAATATCCTTTTTTCGGGGCGAAGCGCTTCAGCATATAAGCCAACCACAACAGACCAAGAATGATCCAAATCGCGAAGAAAACCTCGCGCAACACTACATGCCACTGTGATACCAAATCCGCATTGCTTAGAAATTTGATTGCAAAAATGAGCTCCAAAAAACCCAAAGACACTTTGAAGTCTTGCATCCAACCCCCTGACTTCGGAAGTTTTTTCAAAAGACTTGGAAAGGCCGCAAACAGGCCGAAGGGCAATCCCAGAGAGATACCAAAACCAACCATCGCAGCGGTGACCTTGGTGGCTGGCATGGACAGCTCCATACCTAAAATAGTGACCAACGATTGACCTTGATCGCTGTAGATACTGCCGATCACCGTGCCTAAAATAGGTCCTGTGCACGAAAAAGAAACAATGGCCAAAGTCAGGGCCATAAAGAAAATACCTATCAAACCACCGACATTGCTCGCCTTATCTACCTTATTGGCCAATCCACTCGGTAAAGTGATTTCAAAATAACCGAAGAAGGAAACGGCAAAAACAATAAAGACAATAAAGAATCCAATGTTCACCCATGGGTTTGTGGCGATCTCATTCAGAACGCCTGGGTCTACATTTTTACTCAAATGAAAAGGCAATGAAAGAAGAAAGTATATCAGCAAAATGAAAAAACCATAGATGATCGCTTGCTGCTTGCCCTTGCCACCTTCTGATCCTTTGGTAAAGAAAGCAACAGTAAGAGGAATCATGGGAAATACACACGGCGTGAGCAAGGCAAGCAATCCTCCAATCACTCCAAATACAAAAATGGCCCACAGCGAAAAATCTTCCGTCTCCTTTTTGCATCCATACGGATGACCCAAATCCACATTGGACATCACAAACGCGTCCTTCTTGGTGCTGTCTATGCGCAATACTACACTGCCTGTATCAAGCAGTTGATCGACCGAATCAACAACTAAACTGTCGATCAATGCCTTGGTGGGTTCACCCACAGGAACCACATCCAATTCAAATGGCAGAGGTGGCGGAAATGTGCATTTCTCGTCGTCGCATGCCATGTAATTCATCTCACCTTTTATTTTAAACGGACTTCCATTTAAGATCTGTACCTTCTTGGTAAACACCGCAGTGTTTTCGTAATAATTCAATTCCGCATCGTACATCGCATCATAATGACTGATGTAAGCGCTGCCTGTCAACTTGCCAATGGCCTTGAAGTCGTCTGACTTCTTCAGTTTCATAGAAGTCGCATTGGGTGGAAATTGCACTGGCACATTGCTCACTTTGGTAGCATATAAATGCCAACCTTGCTCAATCACCGCTTTGGCCTCAATAGTGGCCTCATCTGCATTGAGTACTTGTACGCTAAAAGTCCATTTTACGGGATCCACCATTTGTGCATGAGACGTCACCACCTTGGTTAAGATTACGATGGCCGCAATCAGCGATTTGATTCTAAACATATCTTTTCTTTTTCTAAGTATCTCGCAAAACTAAGTGTATGTGGCCTTTGAGAAGGGGCATCTTTGTGCTTGGCTTGGATTTTTATCTGATGCCGCTTTTGATTACTACCTAAGGCACACGCACTTAATAAGGCAATATTAATCAAGTATATCACACCTTTGCGCATTGAAATATTGAATTATCTCAATGTGAGTGGTGCTAAAATGACGATCCAGCTGCGATTTGCCATGCCATGAATTGGAGTGCTATTTTGGTCGTTCAAGCATGAAGTAGCTGTTTTCTCACATTTTTTGGCAAACAAAAAAGTC
>JAIYCK010000020.1 GCA_027488055.1 Flavobacteriales bacterium
AGACCTCCAGGAGTTGAACCCGGACCATTGAAAGCCCCTGGCATCGATGACTGTAGTAACACCGAATTCGCATCAATACAAAATGGTCCTGCTGGTGTGAGGAAAGGAGTATATTGAGGAACTACCTCAATCGTAAAGTTGCTCGGATACACGCAGGGGATGGATGGGCTAAATTGAATCGTATGCATACCAATTCCTGCCAAAAGGGGATCAAAAGTGCCGTCGGGCGCTATAAATGGTCCAGAAAATATTCCTGGATGCGAGGCTGTGTAAGTCGTAAGACCTTGGAACTGGCAGATTTCGGCAGGTCCTGAGATGGTACTCGTTTGCCACTCAATGAAATCAAAAGACTCTGTATCTGTTTCTTCAAATGTGCCAGATGCGATGCATGCATTGGCTGATGCTGCATTATCGGAAATTTCACCATAACAATCATTGACTACAGAGAGCGTAAAATCGAAATCTTGCAGCGGTATTGGCACACCTGGAGCACTCTCTGGGGCCGAAATGGTCATGCTGAACGAATAAGGAAACGAGGTGATTTGATCCAAAGAGTCCACAATATATTGATATGGCTCAGATGAGATTTCAGCAAACGTATTGCATTGAATTGGTGCAAAAACCGCAATAGGTGGTACCTGAAAAATGGAAGCTGTGGCTGCAGAACATGAATTATCAGTAATGACAGAAGAATATCCAGGAGGTGTGGAATAGGTAATGGTTTGCATACCTCCGCATCCACTCAAACCAGTAAATGTCAAAGTTGCATCTGTAAGAGCGCCCACATCGCCTCCGATGCAGTCGTAAATTTGAACAGACCAACCTGCAGAGGTTGTTTCACAACCATAAAAGTTGGACCATGCAGGAGAAGTGTTGGCAGTGCCGTAGGTGCCAAAGGTACCCGTGAGAGGGGTCGTGGCAGTGCAAATATTCAGATTATTGGTAGATTCGGTACTGAAGCATAAACTCGATATGTTGTTTCCACTGTTGCAGATGATTCCTTGACCAATTGCACCTGGATTCGGCGATAACACAACCGATGGGCTGCCGCATGAAGCAGGCCCCACCAAGTAAAAAGCGAGATCACTGACCCAGGTATGCGAGCCACTAAAGCAGACATTGATTGCCGTATTGGCATCTACAAACATTGGATTCGGTGGTAGATTGGAATAGCCGGTGGAGAACGTATTACCCCAAGGTGGAGTCAAGGTTATAGTGCCTGTAAGAACGATGGTCTCACAGCTGGGTGGAATAGGATCAAGTTCTACATTGAGGCCGCCACCGTTGCCGACAGCATATTGAACGATCCAGGCATTGTCACACCCCACAGAAGCTCCATTGGCATCGGTAATGATGACATTATAAGCACCTGGCTGCAAGTTTTCGATAAGACTAGTGCCATTGGACACTACACTCAAATAACTGGTCCATGATCCCAAGGTAGAATTGAAATAGGCCCAATCAAACGAAAAGGGTGCTACACCGCCAGAAGGGGTAGCCAACAAACTCCCCAATGAATCTTGAGGGTATAAATAAATTGAATCGTTTGGATTATTATTGGTGTACTGAGTCATCTCCGCGCAGACAAAGCCAGTAATCTGACTTCTAAGCAGCGAGGCAATACAAACACAAAGAATAGTAAGGTTAAATCTCATTTCGGTCTCTATATATTACAAGGTCTCTTTTCAGAGGAAACTTGCAATGAAGCAATGTGCTAAGGTAAAGCATGACGGACGTTATTCCGCGATCATTTGACTCGAATTAGAGGTAAATGGTTGCATAATTGTTTCGTGCCAAATGATATGAAAAGGTTTGGACGCCCTATTGTGATAGAACCATGAGAAGCAAAATGATCAAAATGCGACAAGTTGGCTTTGTTTTTTTTGGCCTGCACAAAGTACAGATATCGCTGGAATCGATAATCATCTTTCGCTGTCAAGACAAGCTGGGTCAACGCGATGTTCAGTCAACATATTTAATTTCAGTGATCTAAAGATATCAAAATGGCGCGTCGGACTTTTTCCTAGGTAGTTTATGGAAAGGAATTCTTTTCATTTTCTTCATTTCACTGGCTGTGCTCCTCGGTGTATCTTTACAAAATATGAAGTCGATCGTTGTGTTCTGTGGAGCATCACCGGGTGCTGATCCTGTTTTCTTAAAAGAGGCATTTGAGTTTGGACAGTTACTGGCTAAAAGGCAAATCCAATTGATCTATGGAGGTGCTAGTATTGGTGTAATGGGCGCAGTAGCCGATGGATGCCTCGAGGCGGGCGGTCAGGCAATAGGCATTATTCCCGAGTTTTTTGTAACCAAAGAAGTAGCGCACGAAGCCTTGACGGATACGGTGGTGGTCAAAACCATGCACGAGCGTAAACTCGCTATGTACAAGATGGCGGATGGGGTAGTGGTCCTGCCAGGTGGATTTGGTACAATGGATGAATTTTTTGAGATACTCACTTGGTCCCAATTGGGGATGCACCAAATGCCGATTGGATTGCTCAATTCAGCCGACTATTACACACCATTGTTACAATTCATGAATCACGCTACG
>JAIYCK010000281.1 GCA_027488055.1 Flavobacteriales bacterium
AGTGCCTGCAGTGATTTCACCTGCATTGTCCAAACCATCGTTATCACAATCGTTTGTAGATAGTGCGTTTGCATTTGGATCACACGCATCCAATGGATCAGTACCATTGTTGACTTCGTCACCGTCGTTGATGGTATCGCCATCGGTATCGGGATTCGTATTGTCTGTGCCTGCAGTGATTTCACCTGCATTGTCCAAACCGTCGTTATCACAATCGTTTGTAGCTACTGCGTTTGCATTTGGATCACACGCATCCAATGGATCAGTACCATTGTTTACTTCGTCACCGTCATTGATGGTATCACCATCGGTATCAGGATTCGTATTGTCTGTGCCAGCAGTGATTTCACCTGCATTGTCCAACCCGTCGTTGTCGCAGTCGTTGGTTGCCAATGCGTTAATATTAGGATCGCACGGATCCAATGGATCGGTGCCATTTGTAATTTCGTTGAAATCAGTGATCCCATCATTGTCTGTATCCGTGATTACGTCTAACACATTGATTGTTACGGTAGCTTGATCGCAGGCTCCATTGTTATCACAGGCTTCATATATAAAAGTGACAACACCACTGAATGTGCTTTGAGGCGTATAGGTAAAAGACCCATCGGCATCCAATACAAGTATTCCAGTAACTGGACCCGATACGAGTGTATAATTCAGATTAGCATCTTCAAGATCACCATCGTTCGCTGAAACATTATCTGATAAAATATCATTGTTATTAACGGTATAAGTATCATCAAGGACTGTGGGTAGATCATTGATGGGATTGACTGAAATGGTTACAGTTCCTTCGTCGCATAAAGCAGGTGTGACGGAAACATCACATACAAAATATGTGAAGGTTACGTCACCTGTGAAATCCGCTGGTGGGATGTAATTGAATGTACCATCGGTATTTACATTGAGGGTTCCGACAATTGGAGCAGTGCCCACGGTATACTCATAGGAACCAGGTGGATTGACCAAATTGGTATCGCCTGAGCTCAAACCTAATGAAACATCAGAAACATCCAGTTGCGTGTCTTCGTCGATCACATAGAATTGATCATCCGCTATCGGCGTGCAATCAATGACATATACATCAATGCGCAAGCGTTGACTTTCGCATCCATCAATTGTTTGACTCACATAGTAAACTAGAGTATCGTATGCACTAGTAGCTGGAACGGGATAAAATGGAGATCCGGTATTGTCTGAAGGGGAATCATACCACAATAAGTTTTCCCCAAAAGCCACCAATTCTACAGCTGTCTCATCAAGGCAGTATTGTACTGGCGTGAATGCCGTGGGAGCAGAAGGTGTTTGATTGACAGTGATCAAATAGTCTTCCACCTCGCCATCCGTCATTGAACCCAGCGGGGTGCTTTGCGATAAAGAAGCATCGGTAGTCAATCGAATACGCAAATACACTTCATTGTTGGCTGTTGCCGTATTGGTAAACTCTAAATTAAAAGAGGATCCATTGGATCCATTTGGAACAGCAACTATGGCGCTCGCCTCAGTAGGGGTAAAAATCAAATCATTGTTCCAATCTATCCATCCAACCAAATTAGCGTCGACTCCTGTGTTGTTGGTGGCGAACACGGTAATGGAATGAGTAGTGCTGCAAGCAATGATATTTGGTAAAACGAGCACACCATCTTCATCATCCAAGCCATCTTGGTCGTCGCCTAGTGCGGTGGCTGAGGCTGGATTGGTAGCAATGCTAATATCCCATGCACTTCCCAATCTCAAATGTTCGTTGTACCCATGACGAGCGGCCAACGCGCCTGATTCGACGCCACTTGGCACATCGCCATAGTCAAAATAATTCGATGCGAATATGCATGATGCCATGTCCCCAGGACCAGAATTGAAACCAGTCAATGCAAGATCAGGATGGGCCGTAATAGGTTGGGCCGTGAAAGGATTGTTGATGCGACCCATTTGGTCGGTGATACTTACCTCATAAAAATTCAAACGATCTTCGGTTGCTGCCACCAAGCCATTGCGAGCAGTGGTATCCGAAGTGAAGGCCGCACCCTCTAGCAAGAATGGCAATCCTGGAGTACCAAAACCATCGAGCACTTCATTGCCTTGATCCATCGTATAACCTGCACCGGTGGTTACGTCCACCACATAATACAAAAAATTGACATAAACCACAACCGCCTGGCCATTGTCTAGGAAGACCACATCCGTGGGGTAGACTGGTAATGCAAATTCAGGCAAGGGCCATTGTTCGCCGGTTTCAGTGCCTGTTGTTGGATCTATTCGAATGAGCTCATGGTCGTTCAAATCGATGGCCCACAATTGACCAGAAGGAGAAAATGCTGCTCCTTGAATGGCACGATTGATCCATTGTGTATCGTTGATAGGGCGAACGACACCACTGTTTTTTGCAATCCGAACCAATTGAGAGCGCTGTGATATCCATGAATAATGATTCTCATTACTCAATGTGGTGGGAGTCGCCAAATTATCGGCTACAAAACCATAAAACAATCCATCGTCGGGACTCAGTGCAAGCGCCGATGCAAAGCAGGACTGTCCATTGAATGAAGGGTCAGTATCATTTTGATAGGTCAAATCATACGATGCGCCCATGGTGCCTGTGGCGTCATCAAAAATCTGAAAGCGTGAAATCAAAATATTGTTAGTCGCATTGATTGCATTGCGCAATAGACCCTGTGTTGGACAGGCGCTCTGACAATCAGTATCCGCATCATCGATCAAGCCGTCGCCATCATCATCCACATTATTACTGCATAATTCTGGACATAAAAAAGTATCTGACGCATCTGTATTGAACACTGTCAAATTGTTCGCGATATCCGATGGAGTCACTCGTTTGATGATGGAGCTGCGCACACCATTTCTGCTCGGAAAAAATACTTGAACGTAGACGAAGTTATTTGCTGCAACACCGCCAAAATGAAAATGGCTCCTTCCTGAAGAACCAAAACCTTCGCCAGCGCCTTGAATTTGTAACCCACTTATACGATCACCATAACAATTGATGATATAGGCGGTGGCACCGTTGGCTATTGACGAATTTCCCGCTCCGAAATTCCATCTTGCAGTTACTTTTAGATAATTATTGTTGTTGAGATTAGAACTCCAAATTTGATTATTACTATTGGCCATTGAGACATACAAATCCAAATCGCCATCATTGTCGAAGTCCTCAAACATAGCTGCGTTGGCATTCCCTGCTGGATTAATACCCCTGTTGATGCTCGGCGTATTAGGTCGTTGGAAGGTGAGGCTTGTAGGATTTGTGTTGAGAAACAAATACCCCTCTGAACTGGAGTTCGTGACATAAAGGTCTGTATCGCCATCATTGTCTACGTCCCCTGCAGTTACACCATCCACCAAAGCCAATGAAAGATCGATTCCAGATGAAAGTCCAGGTTGACCGGTTGGAGTAAAAATACCCGATGCATTGCGCCATATTTGGTTAGAACCATTGTCGGCCCAAAACAAATCCAAGTCACCATCGTTATCAAAATCAGCCCAAATGACTGCACCTTTGTTACTATTGGAGGCAACTTGGTTAAACCCATTGGCTGTAAATGTTCCGTCGCCATCGTTTTGAAAGATGTCTGAATCCGATTCTCTGCGCACACACATATCAACAAAACCATCGTTGTTGAAATCACCAGCCGCCATGTAATCACCTGTAGTGCCAGCGACGGGCAATCCTGTCAATGCATTGTCTACTTGGCTAAATGCGCCTAGCCCATCATTGCTTAAGATATCGATACCAAAATTGTGATTATCAACGACGAGATCCATATCGCCATCATTGTCATAATCCAATACCGCCATACCCTCGGTGTTCATACCACCTGTAAGTGATGTAATGACCTGATTGGGCATTTGGGTTGCACCTCCAAAACTATAGGCCGGTGATGCAGTCGAACCCTTGTTGATCCATATCTCGATGAGATTCGAAGCATTGGCTGCAATATCAAGATTTCCATCGTTATTGAAATCGGCTGCCACCACTGATCGATTCTTGATATTGTCATCTAGACCTGCAGCCCATGAGGCTGTTACATCGGTGAAATTGACTCCCGCATTGCTGAAATACAATCGAGAACCCGACGCCGAATTGGTATTTACAACAAGATCTTGAAATCCATCGTTGTTGAAATCGGCCCAACAAATCCCGGCCTCCTTGGAGCCCGCGGTGTTGATACCAGAACCGGTACTTACATTGTTGAAAGTTTGCGCGAAAAGCAAAGCATTCGCGACCATAAACAGACTGACAGCAATGAAGACAAATAGCTTCTTCATAATCATAGGGTGGTTTTCTGTAGCAAAAACTTATTCGCCAGTCAGGTCAGAATCCGAATAATTTTCTACATAGTTCAAGGATTTTTACGCATGAAATTCGGATTGGTTACATACTGTATTCCAACCACTTAAATAAATCAATCCCAAAATTTGGAAAATCCTAGCGCGAACTAGTCGTAGCATGAGCAGCCGGGCCTTTGCGGAGCAAAAGGAATCTCAGGATGCCAACTGCATAGCCTCTGCCGTAGCTAAAATGTAAAACGAAGAAGACCAGCATAC
>JAIYCK010000257.1 GCA_027488055.1 Flavobacteriales bacterium
CGACGTACTTTTTCGGTCAATTGTCCACCTTCTTCATAACCAACATAACCTGGAGGCGCTCCGATCAAACGGGACACAGCAAATTTCTCCATGTATTCGCTCATATCGATACGGATCAAGGCTTCTTCGGTATCAAAGAGGTACTTCGCAAGTTCTTTGGCCAATTGGGTTTTACCAACTCCGGTTGGTCCTAAGAAAATGAAACTACCGATCGGACGATTGGGGTCTTTCAGTCCAGCGCGATTGCGTTTGATGGATTTCACCACCTTTTTGATGGCCTCGTCTTGTCCAATCACCTTGCCTTCGAGCTCTTGATCCATTTTGGCCAAGCGACCGCTTTCTTTTTCTGCTACACGGGTCACAGGAATACCAGTCATCATAGCGACTACTTCTTCCACATGGGCTTCAGTCACCGTCACGCGGTGGCTCTTCGTTTCTTCTTCCCATTTTTTCTTAGCCGCTTCAAGGTTTTCGATCAATTGGCGCTCCTTGTCACGCAATTTGGCAGCCTCTTCGTATTTCTGACTGCGAACCACGCGGTTCTTGTCTTCTTTGATGTCCTCAATACTTTTTTCAATATCGATGATTTCTTTGGGGACATTGATATTGTTCAAGTGCACGCGTGAACCCACTTCGTCCAAGGCATCAATGGCCTTGTCGGGCAAATGGCGATCGGTGATATAACGAGCGGTCAATTTGACACAGCTCTCAATCGCTTCTTGGGTATACGTTACACTGTGATGCTCTTCGTATTTGTCTTTGATGTTGTTCAAGATCTGAACGGTCTCATCCACGGTGGTTGGATCTACAACGACCTTTTGGAAGCGGCGTTCCAACGCACCATCTTTCTCGATGTATTGACGGTACTCGTCCAAGGTTGTGGCTCCAATGCATTGGATTTCTCCACGCGCCAAAGCAGGCTTGAACATATTGCTTGCATCCAAAGATCCACTTGCGCCGCCAGCACCAACGATGGTGTGAATTTCATCGATGAATAGAATCACGTCGGGTGATTTTTCCAACTCATTCATCACGGCTTTCATGCGCTCTTCGAATTGACCGCGGTATTTTGTACCTGCTACTAGCGAGGCGATGTCCAGGGTCACAATGCGCTTGTTGAACAATACACGCGATACTTTGCGTTGAATGATGCGCAAGGCGAGTCCTTCTGCAATAGCGCTTTTTCCCACACCCGGCTCACCAATTAGAATTGGATTGTTCTTTTTGCGACGGGCAAGGATTTGTGATACGCGTTCGATTTCACTCTCTCTGCCAACAATGGGATCCAATTTTCCATCTTCTGCCATTTTGGTCAGATCGCGGCCGAAATTGTCCAAAACAGGTGTTTTGCTCTTGGAATCACTTGGCTTCTTTTGACTTCCACTCGATGAGAAGCTGCGATCATCATCGTCATCATCGGCAGGACTTGGTAACTCTGCATGCGGAAGATCTTCTTCTTCCAGGCCTCCATTCATTTTTTCTAGTTCCATTTTTGCTGTGGTGTAATCTACCTTGAACATGGCTAAACAACTCGAAGCTACGTTATCGGGATCTTTGAGGATCGATAAGAGTAGGTGTTCCGTGCCAACCAACGTTGCTTTGAAGAATTTAGCTTCTAGGTAGGTGATTTTTAATATACGTTCTGCTTGTTTTACCAGCGGCAGACTGCCCATGCTTTGGGGAGCAGTACCTGTGCCATTGGTATTGTTTTTTATACTGTGTTCTACTTGTTTGCGCAATGCAACAAGATCCACTGATAGATTTTCTAAGATATTAACGGCGACACAATCGCCTTCGCGAATCAGGCCAAGAAGGAGGTGCTCTACACCGATGTAACCATGACCCAAACGCATCGCTTCCTCCCGACTGTACTGGATCACATCTCTTACTTGGGCGGAAAATTTGGCTTCCATACTCATAACAAAAGTTCTTTTAGCTATTTAATTGAACAATATACGAATTTTAGAAAAAACACGTGTATATCGTCAAATGTATAATCTTCGATCTTCGATAATGTTCTTTCTTATGATTGTTATCAACAGAAATGGTGCTAAATTTTTTCATCTGTGCCACGATGTACGAAATTTGTGATATCAAGTTCAAGTTTTCTTTGATAGCCAGCTTGTTATCGTTTTTGGTCAACCACTGACATTTTTTAATTGCATGACAAGCTTGCTGAAATGAGCGCTTCTTGTTTTATTCGCAACTTGATATTTAAATCTTCTATCGGAAGTGAAGTCTGACTTTCATCACTGCTTGAACGCGGATGAGTTGTGAGATGAAAAAAATCAAGCACTGAATATGCCCATTTATCGCTTAAGTAAAGATAGCCTTTGGATGCCGGATGAATCCGAGTACGAAGACAACGACATCGTTGCGGTGGGTGGTGACTTATCCATAGAACGGCTGGTGTTGGCGTATCGTTTGGGGATTTTTCCGTGGTACAACGAGCCGGGCAATCCGGTTTGGTACAATCCAGTGGAGCGTGCAGTGCTCTTTACCGACCGACTCAAGATTTCAAGCAGCATGCGCGCCGTGATGCGCAAAAATGTATTTTCTTATTCATTCGATCGAGCTTTTCGCGATGTCATGGAAGGATGCCGAGGAGGCGTCAGGGTAGGCAATACATGGATGCACGATGAGGTGGTGGAGGTGTATTGCAAATTCCACGAAATGGGCATGGCGCATAGTGTCGAGGTATGGAACAATGGAAATCTAGTGGGTGGGCTCTACGGCATGTCAATGGGCAAGGTATTTTATGGTGAAAGTATGTTCAGCAGAATGAGCAACGCATCTAAATTCGGTTTTATCAGCTTGGTCCAGATGCTGGCTTCCAAAGGTTTTGATTGGATTGATTGTCAAGTAATGACAGAGCATTTAGCCAGTTTAGGTGCTGAAGGCATGGCTCGGACTGATTTTCTTACAATGTTGGACGAAGGCCTCGAGCACCCCACCATGCTCGGTTCGTGGAGTGACTTCGCTCAGTCCAATACAATCCACTTACCTGCTTATATTGTCCAGTCTATCAAGAGCGAGGAGTGAATTATATCGATGAAGGGAAGAATTTTTCCTCCTTTTCTATTCGTAGCTTCGCACCACTATGCATCCTATCAATACCATTCCATTTTCACCACCACGTGTGGATCAAAGAACCATTGATGCCGTCACCGAAGTGCTCAAAAGCGGCTGGATCACCACAGGCCCAAAAACACGCGAACTCGAAGAGAAAATCAACGTGTATTGTGGGGTTAAACGCACGCTTTGCCTCAATTCGTGGACCAATGCGGCTGAACTTGTCCTCCGTTGGTTCGGTGTAGGTCCAGGCGACGAGGTCATCATCCCCGCATACACCTACGCGGCTACTGCCAATATTGTGGTCCATGTAGGAGCCAAACCTGTGATGGTGGATGTAGTAGATTATAATATGGATGTGCACGCTCTTCGCGCTGCGATCACCAGCAAAACCAAGGTCATTATGCCGGTCGATATTGCTGGATTGCCTTGTGATTATGATGCCATCATGCAATTGGTGAAATCACCTGAAGTTGTGAATTTGTTTGAACCCAAGCATCCCCATCAATCCATGTTGGGACGCATCATGGTACTCAATGATGCAGCGCATAGTTTTGGTGCTTCATACAAGCAACACAAAGTGGGAAACCAATGCGATGTAGCTGGATTTTCTTTTCACGCAGTCAAAAATCTTACTACTGCGGAAGGTGGAGCGGTGACGCTCAATTTGCCTGAACCATTCGATAACACCGAAATTTGGACAGCACTCAATCGATCTGCTTTGCACGGTCAAACCAAAGACGCTTTGTCCAAAACCAAAGCAGGTCAATGGAGATATGACATCGTTGAACCGGGATATAAATGCAATATGACCGACTTGCAGGCCGCGATTGGACTGGTCGAATTGGCTCGGTACGATGAGGATACCTTGGTCAGACGCCGCGCCATATGCCAACGCTATTCGGATGCTTTTGCAGCCTCTCCTTCTTTCAAAGTGCCTGTCTTCGAAGACGTGGATCGCGTCTCTTGTTTTCACTTATACATGTTGCGCATTCAAGGTGCCAATGAGTCGCAACGCGATGCCATCATCCAGTATGCGGCGGATCAAGGGGTGAGCACCAACGTTCATTTTCAACCGCTGCCCTTGTTGAGTTATTACAAAGGGTTGGGTTATAAAATGGAGGACTATCCCAATGCCTGGGCGTGTTACGAAAACGAAATTTCTCTGCCGGTGTATTACGATCTTACTGATGAGCAAGTCGACCGTATCATCCAATGTATTTTTGACGCTTGTCGCTCTGTGATGAAATGATGAAACGTTGCTTTGACATAGCCTTTTCGTTGCTGCTTTTGTGCATGCTATGTCCATTGTGGATCTCCATTTCCATCGTGGTGATCGCTGATAGCAAAGGCGGTGCTTTTTTTCGGCAAACACGGGTGGGCAAGGACGGTAAACACTTTCGACTGTGGAAATTTAGAACCATGCGCCCCATGAGTGAATCAGCGGGGCAGCTCACAGTGGGCGCAAATGATATGCGAATCACCAATGCGGGCAAGACGCTGCGAAAATTTAAGTTGGATGAGCTTCCACAATTGTTCAATGTGCTGATAGGAGACATGAGTCTTGTAGGACCACGTCCAGAGGTACCAAAATATGTGGCCATGTATACCCCAGAGCAACGGCGCGTGCTCTCAATCCGACCGGGTATTACCGATCATGCTTCGTTGTTGTATTTCGAGGAGAATGAGCTTTTGGCGCAATCCAATGATCCCGAAAAAACCTATATCACTGAAATCATGCCCGCCAAGTTGGCGCTGAATTTAGAGTATCTGAATTCAAATAGCTTTCGAGGAGACATCACCATCATCCTTCGCACGGTGCAACGCATGTTCAGTTGAGGGTTTGGTCCAAAAGAAAAGCCCTCGAACGTTTCCGAGGGCATATCCTAAACCTTAACCAAAATACTTTTTTTGGATGAACCAAAAAAACCAAAACTTACTGAGAAGTTATATGGTGTGGGTTCTTTCAATCTCCATGCCAAATGCGCAATTGTAATCGGTTAAAATCTGTTAACCAATCCATCGATGCTCCTGGACCTACCACTGCGCATTCCTTCCACCGCAGCCTATTGAAGTCTTGCCGTAAATTAGCTGCCAGTGATACAGCATCAACCACACGACATATTGTTCAAGTATTGGGGACATTCCCAATTTCGGCCCATGCAAGAGAACATCGTGCAAGGTGCTTTGGATGGCCGCGACGTGATGGCCTTGTTGCCAACAGGTGGCGGCAAATCGATTTGCTTTCAGGTACCAGCACTCTGCATGGACGGAGTATGCGTGGTAGTATCTCCACTCATGGCGCTGATGCAAGATCAA
>JAIYCK010000048.1 GCA_027488055.1 Flavobacteriales bacterium
AGCTTGATGCTGAAGAGCAACGCAGCGCAGGCGTAGTACCCGGATTGCTGCGCGTTTCCGTGGGCATAGAGCACATCAGCGATATCAAAGCTGACCTCTTACAAGCCATCCGAAAAATTGATACGAAAGCCAATGCAAAGCCATTGTATGAAGAAGTATTTGCATAAAAAGGAAGTTGTTTTGGAGTCAGGTATGACGCTCCCACAGGTAGAGGTGGCCTATCACACATATGGCCACCTCAATCCTTCGGGAGATAATGCCGTGTGGGTGTGCCATGCACTCACCGCCCACAGCGATGTATCGGAATGGTGGCCCGGTATGTTCGGTCCTTCCCATGTATTGAATCCAAATGACTATTACATCGTTTGCGCCAATGTACTTGGCAGTTGTTATGGAAGCTCTGGACCATTGCATTCATCACAGGATGGCTCAGCGCCCGCCTATGGTGATTTTCCGAACATCACAATTCGTGATATGGTAAAGATGCACCGCGCTTTGGCAGATCATCTGGGCATCAAGCAGATTGCACTTGGTATAGGTGCGTCCTTGGGAGGGATGCAATTGCTGGAGTGGAGTATTGAGGAACCGCGTCATTTTCGGCGCATCGCACTGATCGCTACCAATGCGCAACACAGTGCCTGGGGCATTGCATTCAATGCATCGCAGCGCATGGCCATCGAAGCTGATCCGACCTTTGGTGCCCCTCGGGCAGACGCTGGCGCCAAAGGAATGAAAGCCGCACGGGCCATGGCCCTATTGAGTTATCGGCACTACGATACCTATGCTCAGCAGCAACACGACGAGGATGCTGAAAAAATTGATGGATATAAGGCAGAGGCTTATCAATATTACCAAGGTCAAAAATTGGCTGACCGCTTCAATGCATACAGTTATTATGTGCTGAGTAAAGCGATGGATAGTCACCACGTAGGCCGCCATCGAGATGGGATTGCAGCAGCATTGCAACGTATCCAAGCGCATGCATTGATCATAGGTATTGACAGCGATGTGCTCTTTCCGCTCCACGAGCAACAGCGCTTGGCGGAATACATTCCACATGCTGAATTTCACGCCATCCAATCCCCTTTCGGACATGATGGTTTTTTAATTGAAACAAAACAAATCAATCGATGTCTCATCGATTTTATACAACGAACCAACCCCTCCTCACAACCGAATTATCGTTCGGTAAAAACACTTACATTATGAAACGCATTGGAATTATTGGACTCGGATGTGTTGGTCAAGGATTGATCGACTACTTGGAGCAACAACCGCAGCTCCCCTACTATGTGCAAGGCATAGCCATCAAGCAAGGGCACAAAAAAAGAAAGCACACCACCATTCCGATCACCATGGCTGTGCGCACGCTGATCGATGATCCAGCCATTGACATCATTGTAGAAGTGATCGATGATGCAGAAGCCGCTTATGGTATTGCAAAAGCCACACTTCTTGCTGGCAAAGAACTCGTCACAGCCAATAAAAAAATGGTGGCATTGTACCTTTCCGAGTTATTGGAATTGCAGGACACCGCCGGCAAACGCATCTTGTTTGAAGCCGCAGTTGGTGGGAGCATCCCCATCCTTTCATTACTTGATGGATACTATCGAGATGAACCATTGACGCGGATCAGAGGCATACTTAACGGCACCAGCAATTATGTCCTTACCAAAATATTCAACGACAAAATGGACTATCCGCGTGCCTTGCGTCAAGCGCAGCAGAAAGGCTATGCCGAAAGTGATCCAACCAACGATGTGAGTGGCAAAGATGCGTGGTATAAAACCAAATTGTTGGCCTACCAAGCTTATGGAACCGACTTGGCGTTGGACTCCATTTTTCACTACGGCATCCAGCAACTGACACCAGATGACGTGCAATATGCGCGC
Organism: Flavobacteriales bacterium; assembly: GCA_027488055.1. GTDB lineage: Bacteria > Bacteroidota > Bacteroidia > Flavobacteriales_D > Sanyastnellaceae > CANHSF01. Next base: position 1,893 of record JAIYCK010000048.1, read on the forward strand.
TCCAAAAATCAACGTATTAAATTGACACCGTTGATTGTGCCCACCCCAAGTGGATTGGTTGCGTGGGTCGTGCCTCATTTCATCGATGGATCCGACCCCTTTTTCTCCATTGACAATGAATACAACTGCATTCAACTCGATGGCCAATTTCTAGGACAGCAACACATCACTGGTAAGGGAGCTGGCGCATGGCCCACAGCAAGTGCACTTATTGCAGATCTGCAGCGTTTGAGTCAAGCGGCACAACATGGTTCTGGAAATGCCCCATTGGATCCCTTAGACACCTCGGCGATTTCCATTGAAGTATATATCCGTGGTCCTCAGTTATTGCAAAACAGTGCGGCTGTGTTTGAAGACGTGAGCGAGGGTTACATGGATGATCACTTGCACTACCTGATCGGATTTGTGCGGTTGGATCGTTTGATTGCACAGAAACCCACGCTCGAAAAACAGGCTTGCATGGTGATTGCTACAGGGCGTTATCGCTTGCAAAACAAAGCAGGCGATTCGACGTCCACGGCAGTGCTTAAAAAGTCAGCCATGGTTGCGATTGTGTAATGAAAGGTGGATAAGGTTGAGATACTCGGTATCAATGGATGAGATCCTTCACTTCGTTCAGGATGACAAGGAAACCATTGAAACAAAAGGATGGGCGAATTCGCGGGGCGTAGGATGACATGCAATGCAGATTGACATCCACAACATAAATGAGTGAGATCCTTCGCGGGGCGTAGGATGAAATGAACAGCATAAATGGCTGAGATCCTTCGCTGCGCTCAGGATGACAATGGCCGCAAAGGGGCGAGATGATACAAATAGTAAGGGCCGCCCTGCGGGCGGC
>JAIYCK010000181.1 GCA_027488055.1 Flavobacteriales bacterium
ATATGGTGGAACTTTGCCCCTGTGGTAACTTCTTTTCTTTAGGCAGCAAAAAAATATTAATAATAAAGTTTATAATTTTGTCTATTATTGTGACTTTTTGTATAAAAAACATGCTATGCTCTATACCATTTCTTAATATTGATAAGACAGAAGATATGAACAAGGAAAAAACCTTTGTATCTTACTCACTCACAGCCGACGGTGCTTCTTCCGATTTTCAACATTTGCATGGACATGACACGAAAAAATATAATCTTTCTATGACTACAATCGTTGCACTGATTCTTTTCGTGTTTGGAATAATCGCGTCATTCGGAGTCATACTCGACACTTATCCGACATGGGAAAAGGCGTCAGGAATGATAGATAAGGAAAGAGAAGTAGCTCAAGGCATCTACGACTCTTCGACATGTATGTTTTACAGAAATGAGTTAACATTAGAAGAAACCGAGAGATGGGAGTCGTCAGCAAAAGCGGAAGGGGATGCCAAGTGTGTTCATGCAAAGATAACTTTGAATACCAATCCATTGATTATGAAAGTTCATCACTTTGTCTATCAGTATATTCCTTGGGCGCCAGGAAATGCAAAACAAACTTTCAAGGACGTTTTCCTTTATCTTTCAGGTTGCACCCCGATACTATTTTTTCTCTTCAGAATGGTTGCCAATTGGTATTCTGTCAATCCCACAGGAGCATTTCCGAGTTATCAAAAAGACACTCTCGCATGAAATTGATTTTTTTTTCATTCATAAAACAAAATGTTGTTTTTTTTTGGCCAAGCACATATTATTTTTTTTATTACTCTTTTTCATACCCTAGCTTGACTGTAAAATGCTCTGGCAACATCAGAACAACGCCGACTGCGCCTATTCGAATGTAATCGCTTTTTGTCCGCAACCTCTCTTCTGCAAATCTAGCATACTCCTCAGCTTGACTTTTCAACGGTAGAATAATCCAGAATGTTTTTCGAATCAATTCTATTTTCATTCCTTGTGTCACAGGAAAATGCCAGTCCAATTCATTGAGAAAGGGTAGGTTGATGAGTGCTTCTAAAACTAGTTTGGGAAAAGCATCCCAGTTCCTGACAAATAAGTCAATTAGAAGCAACGGCAATGTATCTTTTCCCTTGGCAAACGTAGGCGTGTGCTGAACAGGCGACATATATTGATAATACGGATGCGAAGGAAAAGACTTGGCATGAATCTTATTTTCAATCTTCGCATCTACCTTTGTGTCTTCATTACTTGTTTCACTTTTAGATTCTTTGTTGTCACTCTCAGTTGTCTCTTTTGTGCTTTTAAATATTTTGGATACGTCGTTTGCATCGGATTTCTTTTCTGTCTCGATTGTTTTTGATGGAGCGGAAGTGACTTTGGCTTCAGTCGTAGGCAAAGGCAAGGGCTCTCTTCCCTCGAATTCAAACAAGCCGATCTTGTCTCTAAACTCTGTCTCGTATTTTTCTTTCGAAACTCGCGACATGACGCATTGAGCAATCCAAGGATCAAGAACTATTTCCAGTATCTCAGCATCGGACAAACTCACAGAGACATCGGTTAAGATTTTGGCCGTTTTTTCTACTGTGGCCTCATGAAAATCAGTCGCAGCTCCGGCGCTGTAACTAATCATGAAACGCAAGTCGATCATTCTAACCTCTTCTGGTGTGACCATCTCTTCTCTCGCGTGTTTTGTTCTCGCTCTCATCCAGCTCTTTGCTAGAAATTCGATATTTTCTTCATCCTCGAAAGAAAATTGTCGAGTGTCAACGACAAGACATAAAATTCTTTCTCCCATGGCGAAAATGCGGTCGCAATCGAAAAATTTCTTCAGTCTTCGTTCTTCTTCGGATTGGATTGTTATTTCAAAGTCTCTCTCGTCCGCATACCGTCCAAGCCAGCATATTGGAAAGAAACAATAGACAGTTCCAGTTACAAACACTGGCGGTGGAATCGAAACTCGCAATTCTTCACCTGAAATTCGTTGTGTCTTCACGAGGGACTTGGGGATGCGCAAAAAAACCGAAATATCAGGAGGAGTCAGTCTGATGTTCTGTGTCGGCCGCTGACGAATTGGATGTTTCTTTTCAACTTTTAGCACCTTCTCGTTTGTTTTTAAGATGTGCATGTAATCCTCGAGAATGAACGGTTCTACTCTCTCTTTGGCCGACAACAAGCCAGCATAATACAGCATACCGGCTACCCTTTTGAATCCACTTTCCACGTCAAACACGGTGCTTGGTGTCATGTATGATGGAAAAAATCCAGCACTTGTCGATTCGACGGGTGAAAAAGGCACTGAATCATGTGTTCTTCCAGAATCACAATCAATCCAAAAGCGCCAAACACGGTTTGTTTCCGAACGATACTTCATGCGCAAAACGCTAGAGGAAATATCTTTTCCAACCAAGTCAGGTTTTTCAATGTTGCCACTTACACCCGGGCTGATTATCTTTTTAGCTTCTTCATAAATTTCCAACGCAGTCTTTGCTTTCTCAAGCTCAGAAAAATCAAGTAAATCATATGCAGAGATGATTCCGGCAGTTTGTTCTAGAAACGTCACTCTCTCTGTCCCGCGCTCAAACATAAATCGATAAACAAAATCTAATTTTCGATTTGCGCTAATCAATCGTGGAGCAAATAATGCATCAGCACATCGAAGGACTACATCACTTGTGGGAAAATCTGCACTAATCAATGACACCATCATGATCATCTCGTCTGTCATCTGCATAACAATGACTTCAAATAAAGACTCCATGTGTTCTTTAGCCTGACAGCATTTTCGCAAAAGAAAAGCGATCTGCTCAACTTCAGTGTCGCCGGGCATTTCAAACTGTAGTTTTCCTCCCGTAGACAAGTAAACTTTGCCCCTCTTGGCTACAGCCACAGATGTCGAGATAGATTTACGTGACAAGTAATCGCCTGTTTCGTCATCTATTTCTTGAAATTTTCCATTATCTTGCCATCTTA
>JAIYCK010000359.1 GCA_027488055.1 Flavobacteriales bacterium
GGCGAAATAGTAAAAGTGATGCCCAAAGCACCACAACCACCGCTCTACCAAGATGTGTTTGGATACAGTATCATCGAATTGGCTGAGAAAAACGAAAAGATCGTTGGTGTAACTCCAGCAATGCCATCCGGTTGTTCTTTGAAGTTTATGATGGAAGCCATGCCTACAAGGGCATTCGATGTGGGAATTGCAGAACAACATGCTGTCACATTCAGCGCTGGACTAGCTACCCAAGGTTTGGTGCCATATTGCAATATTTATAGCTCATTTATGCAACGGGCCTTTGACCAAGTGCTGCACGACGTCGCTATTCAAAAGCTCAATGTCGTGTTTTGTCTTGACCGCGGAGGCCTAGTGGGTGCGGATGGTCCTACACACCATGGAGCATATGATATGGCCTACATGCGTTGCATCCCAAATATGATCGTTTCATCCCCCATGAACGAAAGCGAATTGCGCAATCTTATGTATACAGCGCAGGATGGCGAAAACGGTGCATTCACCATACGTTATCCACGTGGCAATGGCGTGCTCACTGAATGGCGAACTCCTTTCGAGCGCATACAAATCGGCACAGGGCGTAAGCTGCGGAATGGACATGACATTGCATTCTTGACCATTGGTCCAATTGGGAATTATGCATTGGATGCCTGCCAGACTTTAGAAGAGTCCGGTATTTCAGCTGCTTTGTACGATATGCGATTTGTGAAGCCATTGGACGAAGTCATGCTCCACGAAGTCTTTGGTAAATTCAAGCATGTCATAACAGTTGAAGACGGCTGCATTCAAGGTGGCATGGGAAGTGCCGTGCTCGAGTTTATGGCCGATAACGGTTATGCTGCACAAGTTGCTCGATTGGGAATTCCAGACAAATACATCGAGCATGGCTCTCAAGATGAGCTTTATGCTGAATGCGGTTACGATCGTGCTGCCATGATAGCGAAAGCGAAAGAAATGGTAGGAGCCGAAGTTGCAATGAATCAAAAGTTGGCTTGAGTTCATCTGGTTTCTAGTCTAGGTCCAAAAGGAATCGGTTAGCATGCCGAAAGGGATAAAAAGTGAATGAACTAACCCGCATCGCTTGCGACCTTGCCCAATTATGCACAACACATCCACTGCTGAAGTCTCCGAGGTGCTTCTCCTATACATTTGAATGTACTTTCTACATTCCAATGGCACAATCTACCCCCGAATCCACCAAAAGCATTGGTGACAAAGGTGAGTCTCTTGCATGCGATTATCTCAGCAAGCGAGGTTATTCGCTGATTGAAAAAAATTGGAAATACTTCCGGTTTGAAATTGATCTCATCATGGAAAAGGAGGGCGAAATCGTATTTGTAGAGGTGAAAACCCGATTCAGCGACACCTATGGTGAACCCTGGGAGGCTGTCAACAGAGGGAAGCGCCAACGAATTTGTACAAGTGCAGATGCTTACCTGCGAGATAAAAAATGTACTTTAGAGCCTCGATTCGATATCATTTCGATTATTAAGAATGGCGAACGGGTGCACATACAACACATCGAAAGCGCATTTAGACCGGAGGCATGACACAAAAGCAAACGCTACTTATTTCCGTTACAGGACCAGAGTCTACAGGCAAAACAACCTTGGTGCAGGCTCTGAAAAAAACTCTACCGAACGCTCATTCGGTATTGGAGTTTGCGCGCATCTATATGGAACAAGAAGGACGGGTTGAAGCCCATTCTAAATCTGATGTATTGGATATGATGGAAGGCCAGTTGAACGCTATTCGAGCTGCCGCACAAGGTTCACCATTGTATATCATAACAGACACAGACGATGTCATGTTTTGGATTTGGCTTAAGGAAGTGTTTGGTGAGGTACCAGCGCGCTGGCAAGAGTTGAGCAATGAATTTGAGCCCGATTTCACCTTATTGTGTGCACCTGATGTGCCATGGGAATACGATCCTTTGCGCGTCAATCCGCATGATCGCGATCGTTTGTTTTTACACTATGAATCAAGATTGCGATCGATGAATCGGTCCTTTGCAGTGGTGCAAGGTCTGGAATCACAGCGCATTGAAAATGCACTGCATGCGCTGCATTCAGCCGGAATTATACCGAACGCTTGAGGGAAAGCCATCTTGCACCCAATAAAGCGAAGATGGTACCAATCATATCTGCAAACCAATCCAAAGGGTCGCTATCGCGCCCCTCAAAATAAGCTCCTTGCAAGTATTCTAAGCCCGCGCCATAGGCCATGCAACTAAAAAAAACAAGCAATACATATCTACTCATCCACAAACCATCTTGCATGAGCGCATGTACCATGCAGAAAGCCAATACAGCAAACATGGTGAAATGAACCAATTTATCCGCATGCGGTATCAGATGCAACTTTTCTTGATCCGAATTCAATCGCAACACGTGCAAACAAAACACAATAGCCGCCCACAAGATGGTGGCGGCTATCATGACCTTTCTATGAAGGAGTATTTTCAATCGTATCGAACTTGATATTACAACGACGCTTGGTAAGCATCTGCGTCCATCAAGCCAGAAAGATCCGCACCTGGGGACAATTTCACTTTGATCATCCATCCGGCTCCATATGGATCGTTGTTGACCGCAGCTGGATCAGCTTCCAAACCTGGATTCACTTCAAGAATTTCTCCAGCAACTGGCATGAACAAATCACTCACTGTCTTTACAGCCTCCACAGTGCCAAATACTTCATGTTCGCCAATGGTTTGGCCCACCGTTTCAATTTCTACGAATACGATGTCACCCAACTCACCTTGAGCAAAATCAGTAATACCCACTGTGGCGATATCACCTTCCAATTTCACCCATTCGTGATCCTTGGTGTATTTTAATTCAGATGGAAAATTCATTTTTTTCTTTTTTTGTTGTGGTTTATTTTTTGTTGGCATCGAAAATACATGAATTCAATGTCCAACAATAGGTTTTTTATAAACTATTCCTGCAATGCAGCTAGCGCACTGCGCAGACTACCGATGCTGTCTTGTACATCTTGCATAGAGGCCGTACCTACCGACAAACGATACCAAACACTGGATTTAGAGGCGCCAAATGCGCTAAATGGTACTACGGCCAACTTGGCTTGATTGAGCAAATAGGCTGTAATTTGTTCGGTGGTTTCGATCCGCTGTCCATCCGGTTGGATCATTCCCTTAATGTCGAATTGGACAGTGAGATAGATGGCCGCTGTTGGAACTATTGCATCCACCCTAAAGCCTTCTGCCTTAAGTGCCTGTATCCCTTGATAAAACCCGTCTAATCTGCCAATAATCTCTTTTTTGAAGTCAGACAAGTAGTCATTGAGGGCATTTGTATTATTCAAAAAGTGGGCGGAAGCAACCTGTTCGGCCTTCGGTGACCATGCTCCCACATGACCAAGAATGCTCTTCATCTTATCAATAACCCGGCGCGGGCCAAATGCCCAACCCACCCGCACACCTGTCGCTGCAAGTGATTTTGAGATGCCATCCACAAAGAGGGTATAAGGACGCATTTCGGGGCGCAACGAAACTGGATCAAAGTGTTGAGTGGCTCCATAGGTCAACACCCAATAGATCTGGTCGTACATGACGTACAATGGCTTTTCTTCGGGACCACGACGCTTATTTTCCGCAAGAACCAGATCACAAATGCTTTCGAGTTGTTCCTTTGAAAAAACAGTACCGGTTGGATTCAGTGGTGAACATAAGGCCAACAAAGAAGCGCCTTGGATGTGCTCACGCAATTCATCTGCAGTGGGCATGAAATTATTTTCAGGACTGGTTTCTACATAAACCTGACGAGCATGACTCAAATGCGTGTAGTGGTTGTTGTTCCAGCTTGGCACAGGAAATACTACCGTATCACCCGGATCTACAATGGCTTGAAAAATGGCGTAAATAATGGGACGTGCTCCACCAGCAATCAGAATTTCATTTTCTGCATACTGCAAGTGCTGCCATTCGGTAATCATCTTGGCTACTGCACGTCGTAGATCCAATATGCCGTCTGCTGGCGGATAATTGGTCTCCCCTTGTTGATAAGCCTTGATGATTTCTTCCTGCAATTGCTGAGGAATCGGGAAAATCTTGGGATCAAAATCACCAATTGTAAAATTATAGATCTTCTCGCCCTGAGCCATTTTCTCGCGGATCTCGCCGGCAAGTTTGATGATCTCAGATCCGATCAGATTCTCGGCCATCTTCGAAACACGGGTATCCTTGATTTCGGCGGCTTTGGCATTGCTCATGAGAGGCGCGGTATTTAGTTCTGATAATGTGGATCGCGCTTCGAAGGTTGCTTGAGTAACCTTCTCCCAAACGCGGCGCGAAGGTACGGAGTTGCTTTCATTCGTACAACAGATGGGAAAATGATGATTTTTAAGTAAACCAGATGTTATACGACCGCAACAGACCGCTTGATCAAGGCACCTTAGCTTTTCCCGCACATAGGTTCCTGCAATATTGCATGCAAAAGAAAAGCCGCCTCAATATGAGGCGGCTCTCTAAAAGATTCTTCCGGACTACTCGGCCGCTATGTGACCCAAATATCCAGTACCTACTCTAGTGTTGGGAGACATTAAATAATAATACCAGCCACACACAGGAATTAAGCACCAATATAGTTTCTTCGGATCCATTTTGGTGGTGATAGAGTTCACATACATTTCGTTGTCCACCACTTGGATGCCTCTCGCACCAACACTCTTGCGGTCCTTCTTCTCTGTATTGGGCTTATTCACACGGTAGGTTTGCTTTTCAACTTCTCCTGATTTCAAATCCAACACCCCATATTCGAACTCATCACGCATCAACTCATTGGATTTGGTCTTCTTTTTCTTTTGGTCCGCTTGCTTTTCCATGAAGCGATTGCCATAGGTCAAGTACAATTTATCCTTGCGTTGAATCAACTCGATATCTGGCACATTCCATCCGCTGTATGTAATTTGACGATCCAAGTTGCTTGCCCAAACCACATCACCCTTGAGATTCATACGAATGGTGGTCACGTCGCTTTTAGAGCAATAGTAGCGCGTTGTGCACTGGCCTTGACTGTTGCACGTAGTCGTAGAATAATTGTATTCTTGTGTGCATACCATGATCACGTCATTATCGATTACACGCGATTGCTCTACTTCATAGGTCCAGCGAATCCCTGTGTCATCCTTATCCTTGTCCTTCTTTTTAGTAGGTTTTGCTTTCTTATTAGCCGCTTGTGTTTCAGGATCCGTAGCATATAGTTCCTCAATAAATTCCTTGGTGAACTCTGTATATTTCAAGTCCTGCAAACCTTCTTTGGCTTTGGAGATTTTAGAAATGTACACCCCGTCTGCACCTGAATTGCCTTTGCGATCCTTTTCATTGGAGTTGCGGTAAAATCCATACACGTAGATTGTACCACTATTGATACTAAAAGTCTTGGAAAGGATGGATTTGTCCTCATCGTCAATGGTTGCATCATAGACATTGGAGGAGCCTTTTGCTGGGTCTATTTCTGCGATAAAGGATTCACTTTTATATTGACGTTTGATCACCTTTCTATTGCTTTGGTTGATGCTGCACAGCGCATATAATTTGCCATCGTCCTCCACGCCATACGAACCTTGAACGCTTACATCCTTGAAGCCCTCTTCTTTATCAAAAGGCAATTTCACTACATCCTTCTCATCAACGGTCAAATCTGATTTTACTTTCGCATAATCCAAGATGATTTCCTGCCCTTCTTCATCCACAGATGGATACAAGATGATGGCAAAGCTGCCAGCCTTTTTATTGGAACGGATCTTTGGCGAAACTTTCTCTTCTTTGATTTCATAGACCTTTTGAAGCTTTTCTAGTGGCTTCAGATCAGAGCTATATGATTCCGCGTAAATCGCTGTTTTCTTGTCTTTGTGCTCCAACCAAAAGATGATGATCTGATCATCAAAAACCACGTTGGAATAAAACGTTTTGCCATTGTAGGCTTTGCCCTTACTTGCTTCACTCTTAAAACCAGTAATCACCTTTTCTTTCACAGGCTTCATGGTTTCTTTGTCGTACGCCACGATGCGCACGCTGCTGTTTTGATTTTTACGTGATAGCGCCATGTTCACATACTTGGCGTACACAAACTCGTTGTTGGATCCGATGAATGTTTCAAAAAATCCGAAATTCTTATTGTCACAAACGATTGGTTTGGACCAGTCGATTTCGATTTCCTGTGCACGCAGCAAGGGAACTGACAAGCACAACAAGCAAAAAATCAATAATTTTTTCATGGTAGAAATGGGTCATTATGGTTTAATAGCGGCAAATATAATGATCTTGGCTTCGTAGCCAAAATGATTTAGAATATTCAAATTAAGGTTTATACCTATACATCTTGCCAAGACTGAAAATCAAACTACATCTGCCTTTCAACGATAGAAAAAGTATGATGGCAAGACCAAATAAAGACACATACATTGAACCAACACTTTTATCTACAACTCAAATAAAAAGTCATTGTGCGGGTACCTCGTGATATGTATTTGGCGAATGTGCTCGTATAAAATCTCGCGGAGTGCGTCGATGTGCTCGCGTTGGGTGGCCGAAATGAAGGCCACATTGCGCGCATTGAGCTTGGACATCCACGTAAGCTGGTATTCTTCTAAGGTAATATGTTCTTTGCCTGGAGGCGTGAGATCATCGGCATCGCGCTCCACGTGTTTATACGCATCTATTTTATTGAAAACAACCACTGTAGGTTTGTCAGAAACACCCAATTCATGCAATGTCTGATTGACAACGGCATAATGATCCTCGAAATTCCGGTGCGAAATGTCAACCACATGAATGAGCAGATCGGCTTCGCGTGTTTCGTCCAATGTTGACTTAAACGACTCAATCAATTGATGAGGCAATTTGCGTATGAATCCTACGGTATCAGTAAGCAAAAAAGGTAAATTCTGAATCACCACTTTGCGCACAGTGGTGTCCAAGGTCGCAAACAACTTATTTTCAGCAAAAACCTCACTTTTGGCCATCAAATTCATGATCGTCGACTTGCCCACATTGGTGTATCCCACCAAAGCCACGCGCACCATGGCACCGCGGTTGTTTCGCTGAGTAGCCATTTGTTTATCAATCTCCTTGAGCTGATCCTTCAACAATGCAATCCGATCCCGAACGATCCTTCGGTCTGTTTCAATTTCCTGTTCACCAGGACCACGCATGCCGATGCCACCTCGTTGCTTTTCCAAGTGACTCCATAAGCGTGTTAGGCGCGGCAACAAATACTGGTATTGCGCCAATTCAACTTGCTTTTTGGCATGAGCCGTACGCGCACGCGCCGCAAATATGTCCAAAATCAAGTTGTTGCGATCCAGTATCTTAGTCTCTCTTTCTTTGAAAAAAGCCTCCAAATTGCGCAGCTGTGATGGCGCCAACTCATCGTCGAAAATGATCATGGTGGGCTTATGCTGGACCACATAATCCATGATTTCTTGCAACTTCCCGCTGCCCACAAAGGTGCGTGTATCGGGCCTGTCCAATTGCTGCGTGAATCGCTTCATACAGCGTGCATTGGCCGTTTCTGCCAAAAACGCCAACTCATCCAAATATTCATCTAGCTGTTCACGGTTTTGATCCCGTGTAACCAACCCGACCAACACACATGTCTCTTGCTCTTTGTGGGTGGAATGTACTTTTTTCTCTATCAATTTTTACACTTATTAAATCACGGTTTGACCTTCCTCAAGGTCATGGAATATGCAGCCAATTTTGCAATGGCCGCATCATCCAGCACTTTGTTCATCGGAGGCATCGTACCCTTGCCGTATTTTATCTGATTGTGAACCTCCTCCAAAGGCAAGGTGCTCATTGACAAATCTTTGGCTCCAGCATACTGCAATGCACCATCTGCTCCGTGGCAAATGCCACATTTGACACTGTAGAGATTCTTAACCTCTTCTTCATTCATAGCAGCACCAACGGGAGGAGCCACCTTATCTGCGCCGCAGCCCACATAGAGCATGCCTGCCAAAAGGGCCATTAAAACCAGCCTCTTCCTGCTCCTACTTCTCTGATGGGCCATGGAATACTTACGATTAAAATAATGAGTGCGATGAGATATGCAAAGAATATTTTACGATGCTTCGTGGCTTCGTCGATAGCACGCTTACCTTTTGAATAACCCACCGTAAGCACTGCAATCGCGATGATCATCATTGCAGCATGCTCAACTACAAAAAAACGAGCTACGCTGTTCTTCATCACATCACCCGCTTCCATGAATCCCTTAATAGTAGGACTTACAAAATACAAGAGCACCCCGATGATCAATTGCGTGTGCATGATGATCAAGGCAAACAAAGAAAACTTAGGCCCTCCTTCTTTCATTGGGCGTTTCATTCGAACCCCTGAGTCAATAATGGCTGCTACCATAAAAAACAATCCGAGCCAACGAAGGGCCGAGTGCGTGTGTAATAATCCTGTATGCATATTCTAAGTAGATTGATGGTTGATTGGTCAAAGCTACGTATTTTCACCGCATGAATAAAATATTGTACAACGTCACATGCAGCGTTGACGAAAACATTCATGAGGCGTGGCTCGACTGGATGAAATTCGTGCACATTCCCGATGTAATGCGCACTGGATTATTCTTAGAAAACAAAATCTGTAGAATCAAAGAATTCGAAGAAAATGGCATTACCTATGCCGTTCAATATACCTGTCGCAATCGTTCCGATTACGACAAGTACCAGCGTGAATTTGCTCCAGGACTTCAGGCTCACCACATCCAAAAATACGGCGACAAGGTGGTGGCTTTTCGGACTGTGTTGGAAATTGTGCATGAAATACGATCCCCTTTTGTAGATGTGAGCCCCAATTGATCCGTAAAAAAGGTCAACCCAATAGCAATGTAACTGGTAGGTAGATTTTTTATTGGGCTCATCTATGGCGACATCCGAACGCTATTGTTGGTCTCATTGCGCTCTTCGATTTGTTCCGCCTGATCGATAAAAAGTTCCATTCGTCCTGCGCCTTCTTGCCACCACAACCCTGGAAGAAACACAGCTAAGATTTGGCTCTGATTGGCCTTGATGCCCGGTATTTGTATCTGACGCACCAAGCGTTCTTCACTGCCATCCACCATAACATACATAACACAATACAAATTAGTCGGAATATTCATGGTGTTGCCGCTGTTACGAATTTCTACCAGCACCTTGCCACCTTGATCACCCCTGTTGTCCACAAAATCCATGACTGGTAATACACCTTCTACATCACCCACGAAATGGAGATCCACATACCGAGCTGTATTGAATTTTTGAACATTCTGCAGGGTATCGAAA
>JAIYCK010000274.1 GCA_027488055.1 Flavobacteriales bacterium
CATCACAGATTAATGGTGGATCCCAACGAAAAGGGCAAACTCATTGTGGACCCCAAATCAAAATTAGAAGAAGAACTGATTGTGCGTCCCACAAGTGAAGCTATCATTTGGAATACCTACAAAGGTTGGATACAGAGTTACCGTGATTTGCCATTATTGATTAATCAATGGGCCAATGTGGTTCGTTGGGAAATGCGGACTCGCTTGTTTTTGCGTACCACGGAATTCTTGTGGCAAGAAGGTCATACGGCGCACGCTACGTCGGCCGAAGCGATTGAAGAAACAAAAAAAATGTTGGAGGTATATGCCACATTTGCAGAGGAGTTTATGGCCATGCCAGTGATCAAAGGAAGCAAGACTGAGAACGAACGTTTTGCTGGAGCTTTGGACACTATGTGTATTGAGGCATTGATGCAAGATGGCAAGGCTTTGCAGGCTGGTACCTCGCACTTTTTAGGTCAAAATTTTGCCAAAGCATTTGATGTGAAATTCACGAGCAAGGAAGGTGTCTTGGACTACGTTTGGGCCACCTCATGGGGTGTCTCCACCCGCTTGATGGGTGCATTGATTATGACACACAGCGATGACAAAGGTCTTCGATTGCCTCCTAAATTGGCACCTATTCAGGTTGTCATTGTACCCATTTATAAAGGCGAAGAACAACTGGCTTCCATTGTGGCGCATATGAAACCATTTGCTGAAGCCATGCGGGCCTTGGGGATCAGTGTAAAAATTGACGATGACGATACCAAACGCAGTGGGTGGAAATTCGCGGAATATGAACTCAAAGGTGTACCCGTACGCCTGGCTATTGGTCCCAAGGACATGGAGAATGGCACCATCGAAATCGCACGACGCGACACCAGTGAAAAATCTACGATTCCTCAAGCTGGTCTTGTGGAGCATGTGCAACAATTGTTAGAAGATATTCAAACCAATCTTTTGACACAATCGGTGACATACCGCGATGCGCATATTACAAAAGTTGACACATACGAAGAGTTTAAATCCTTGCTTGATACCAAAGGAGGATTCTTCTTTGCGCATTGGGATGGCACCAAGGAGACCGAAGAATTGATCAAGACAGAGACGAAGGCAACCATTCGGTGCATCCCTTACGACATGCCATCTGAAGCAGGACTCTGCATGGTTACTGGAAAACCGAGTGCTCAACGTGTTCTTTTTGCAGTGGCCTATTGATTGTAAATCCTTAAGAAAAAAAATGCCGGATGTCCGGCATTTTTTTTTGTATTGAATTCAAATTATGCGCCTTGCATCTTGCGCTTCCACAAAAAATAGGAAGTCATCAACACCGCAATCAGCAGGAGGATGATCAGAGATCCAGGCTGCAATCCACCTACTGCGAGTATGGATACCAAAGCGCCAATGAGATCAAAGCACAATCCAGCGTACGCCCATTCCTTGAAGCGCTCAGCAGCAGGCGTCAGAATGACTAAAGCACCAACCAGTTTGGCTGCTCCCAAAAAAGGCATGATATAAAGAGGGTATCCTAACATCGTGAAAACCTCCACCGATTTGGCGTCAGAAATAATATTCGGAATACTACTAAAAATCATGAATCCACCAATAAGGATCGTTGTGACCCAATACCATTTTGTTACCTTGTTCATTTATTAGAATTTTATAGATTAATTAATTGGTCCAAAGTAAGTCAAAAAGTAGATGCTTATGGATGCGGGGTGACCCAAAATGAACCATTGGCCAACGTCTCCTTTTTCCAAATGGGCACTTTGGATTTGATCTCATCCATGATCCACATACATGCTTCGAATGCCGCCGCGCGATGTGGCGCTCCCACCCCTACCAAGACTGCATGTTCCCTGAGCGCACAGTCTCCGAGGCGATGGTGTATCACGGCTACTTCGAGTTGAAATACCTCCATTGCTCGATCACGAATGTGTTTCATTTCTCTCAAAGCCATGGGTTCATACGCTTCAAAAAAAAGGGAATGTACCAATTGTCCATCCTTCATATCGCGTGGTGTGCCCGAAAAAAAGACATGAGCTCCTTTGCTGTGAGAGCGCACATAGTCCTCCACGACACTAAAGTCCAAGAGCTCTTGCAGCAAGGCTATTTCATGAAATGTATCTTTTTGCATGCTTATCCGCCGCTTACAGGCGGTATGAGAGCTAGTTCGACATTTGGATCCTCAATCAAATCGGATGGATTTGCATAGGTTTGGTTCATTGCGATCATATAGTTGGATTGCATCAATGGAAAACGCTCTGCAATCGCACCTCTCAGTTCAGCAACGGAACAAGGTAATTTGATCATTACATCAAAATGCCTACCACCGCAGAATTGTGCGGCTTGTCCAAATGCAAGAATTGTCAGCTTCCTTGGTTCCACCAATCGAAAAGTAATTTGATCCCTACAAACATAAGAATAATTGCAGTCACAACTTTGACCTGTTTCGGACGCAGAAAGCGAATACTGCATCTGCTTCCTACATAACCACCCAATAAAACCGCCACGATCCAAGCGAAGTATTCCGGCTCCCAGCGAGGACCATTGCGGCTGAGAGCGATTAAAGAGGCCAATGAATTTAAACAAATAAAAATAGAAGTTGTAGCCGCTATTTGTTTGACCGACGCCCATTGGATGCGATGCAGTATCGGCGCCAAATAAATTCCACCACCAATACCCGTGATGCCTGAAAGGACTCCAATGGCTGCTGCAATAGGATACATCCACCACGGATTTTTGACTTGAGTTAGGTCGTTCAACGAATTTTTTGTTTCGAACAACATGGCTAAACCCGATAGAAAAATAGCTCCGCCCAATATGCATAAAAACCAATAGGCTGGAATCTTGAGAGAAGCGGACCACATCGCCAATGGTACGCTCACACATAACAAGTATGCAATAGGTCGAAAAGGAATCAATTGAGCTCGTTGAAAATTGAAAGTACCGATGGCAGATACAGAAAAATTGCAAGCAAGAGCTGGAAACCGAATCCATGAAGCGCCAGGGAACACTTGGGACAAGAGCGACAGATACATGCTCCCTCCGCCAAATCCGGCAGATGAATAAACCAGTGCAATCAGAAATAAAAAAACAACCATTGATCGATGTTATGAGAATTGAAAAACAATCTTTTCGAACTTTGTTAAACGCAGCAAATTAGTCAAATACAAACTATGAAGTTGCGACACCAATTAAAAAGTACAATTTCAAAACACGTTCAACATCAAATTATGGATCGTAAAACTTTTTTGAAAAGAGGTATTGCTGGGGCTGGAGCCCTCGCCGCCACAGGCATTGCTGCAAAAGCCATAGAGCACGCCAATGACGAATTACTACCTATACCAAGTCAATCACAAGTGGGATTTAATCACTTACCAAATACCAAAGACACATTGAAATCAAACATGGTGTTGCACCGCGCAGATAGCCGCGGTCAAGCAGATCACGGTTGGCTCAAAGCCAAACATACCTTTTCATTTGCGAACTACTACCATCCAGATCGCATGCATTTTGGGGTGTTGCGTGTGCTAAACGATGACTGCATTGCTGGTGGAATGGGCTTTGGGACGCATCCACATGACAATATGGAGATTATCACTATTCCATTGGAAGGCACAGTTGGTCATCGCGACAGTATGGGCAATAGCGGTACCATTAAGCGAGGTGAAGTGCAAGTGATGAGTGCTGGAACCGGCATCCAACATAGCGAAATGAATCATGAGCAGCATAAAGATCTCAAACTCCTTCAAATCTGGTTATTTCCGAACAAGCAGTCGGTAACACCTCGATATGACCAATTGGTTTTGCCAGCTCGCAAGGACAATGAATTTCAGCAGATTTTATCGCCAAATAGCGATGATGCAGGCGTATGGATCCATCAAAATGCCTGGTTCCACATGATCAATCTGAAAGCAGCTCACACAGCTCAGTATAATTTGAAATCACCATCAGGTAACGGGGTATACCTCTTCGTAATCTCTGGCACCTTGGACATTGAAGGAGAAACCTTGCATGATCGCGACGGCTTAGGAATTTGGTCAGTGAATGAAATCCAGTTGACCTCACAGACGGATGCAGAAGTTTTAATCATGGAGGTTCCTATGTCTTTGAGTTAATCAAAGCCCTTTATATACTCCTGAATCGCATATCACAAGCCCCATTCAAGGGGCTTGTTTCATTCGCAATTAAGCGAATCGTCTGTTCTTAGACCAATTGCTTTGTTCTGGAATGGAGGCTCCATTCTCCGACGATTCGGTCTGCAACAACAAATGACGCAAAGCAGCAATTGCAGCTACTTTCTCTTCGTTCGGTTCGAATTGATCCAACACTTCCGGAGTAAAGTACTTTTTGACAAAGTGGGTATCAAATTTACCCGAAACAAATGCCTCGTGCTGAATAGCCCATTTGCAGAATGGCAAGGTTGTTTCGCAACCGCTGATTTGATAATCATCGATGGCACGAACCATTCGTTGAATGGCCTCTTCCCTATCCTTACCATGGGTGATCAATTTAGCGATCATTGGATCATAGTAAATGGGAATTTCCATACCCTCATCCATTCCATCATCCACCCTCACACCTGGTCCACTAGGACGACGATATGTAGCCAATTTACCAATGTCAGGAAGGAAGTTGTTTTTGGGATCTTCGGCGTATACGCGCACTTCCAAGCTATGACCATTGATGGATAGATCCTCTTGGGTGAAGCTTAATTTTTCATTGCGCGCCACTTTGATTTGCTCTTTAACCAAGTCAATACCAGTGATCATTTCAGAAACAGGATGTTCCACCTGCAAGCGCGTATTCATTTCGAGGAAATAATAATTGAGATTTTCGTCGACTAAGAATTCGACCGTCCCAACCCCTGAATAATTGCAGGCTCTTGCCACGTCGCAAGCACTTGTTCCCATCGCACTGCGCAAAGCTGGCGTCAATATCGCTGAAGGAGCTTCCTCGATCACCTTTTGATGTCTGCGCTGAATGCTGCATTCTCTTTCGAATAGATGCACTACGTTGCCGTGATTGTCTGCCAATACTTGAATTTCGATGTGTCGTGGGCCGGCCACATACCGTTCGATGAACACTGCGCCATCACCAAAGGAACTGATTGCCTCGGATATAGCGCGATTCATTTGCTCCTCCAGTTCGTCCATGGTTTCAACAATGCGCATTCCCTTTCCACCGCCACCAGCGCTCGCTTTGATCAAGATTGGAAGTCCCACCACCAAGGCCGTTCGTTTTGCTTCTTCAGGATCAGAAACAGCACCTTCCGTTCCGGGCACCATGGGGATATTATAAGCGCGAGCGGCATTTTTTGCACTCAACTTATCCCCCATTATTTCCATTGCCTCTGGACTTGGTCCGATGAGCGTCAATCTATTTGCTTTTACTTTGCGCGCAAACTCAGCGTTTTCGGACAAAAAACCATAGCCCGGGTGAATTCCATCAACATTCAATTCCTTGCAAATGGCAATGATTTTATCGCCCATCAAATAACTTTGGCTGGAAGGCGGAGGACCAATACAAACAGCTTCATCAGCATATTTGACAAAAGGAGCAAGTCGATCAGCTTCTGAATAAATAGCCACAGTGGCGATTCCCATTTCTTTGGCAGAGCGCATGACACGCAAAGCAATTTCTCCTCTATTAGCAACAAGTATTTTTTTCATAATCTAGGCTCAAATGAGCAATTGGCTGGCAATTTATATCAGAATTGAAATCAATTTCTATTTCAATCATCCAAATAAGAAACAGGTAACTCTTTACTTCAAAACAATTTTTAAATAGATCAGTCCAGATAAGCTGGCTATCGCTGATGCGGTAAGTATTGCGAACTTAGATTGATCGATCAAAATCGCTTCGTTGAATGAGAGATTGGTAATGAAAATGGACATCGTGAACCCGATACCTCCGAGCATTCCTGCACCCAATAGCTGTTTGATATTGACCTGAGAAGGCAGCCGGCACCATTTTAACGCGACAGCAATGATTGTAAACATTGTGATACCGATGGGTTTACCTATAATCAATCCTGCTAAAATACCTACAGAAGAGAATTCTAGGAGCGAATGAATAATGTTGGACTGGAGCGGGATTGCGGTGTTGGCAAGTGCAAAAAGAGGTAGTATGAGGAATGCAACCGGCTTATGAAGACTATGTTGCAAACGATGGGATATGGAATTTGTATCTCCATTTGAGAAAGGGATTGCAAAGGCCAATAGCACACCTGTGATCGTAGCGTGGACCCCTGAATGCAGCATAAAATACCACATGGCAAGACCCCCAATCAAATAGACACTGAGATATTTGACCCGCCACTTGTTTAGCAAGAGCAGAACGCCAAAAACGCCCATTGAAAAACCTAAATACATCAGAGACAATGATTTAGTGTAAAAGAGCGCAATCACCACAATGGCTCCGAGGTCATCAATCACGGCTAGGGCTGTCAGAAATACTTTAAGCGCAAGGGGCACGCGATTACCGAGGAGGGATAAGATACCAAGAGCAAATGCAATATCTGTAGCCATTGGGATGCCGACCCCTGCTATTGTAGGCAAGCCAGCATTGAAGCCGAGGTAGATCAACGCGGGGACAAGCATTCCGCCCAGCGCAGCAATAAGCGGAAGAAGCGCCTTACTGACGGAAGAGAGCTCTCCAACATACACCTCCCGTTTGAGTTCCAGACCAATTAACAAGAAGAAAATGGCCATGAGTCCATCGTTGATCCAATGTTCCAGTGCATGACCCGCCATTTGGTAATTCCACAAACCATGATAGACCGCATGCAATGAAGAGTTCGCAATAAAAAGCGAAATCAAGGTGCAGTAAACCAGAATCAAACCACCGGCCCTCTCACTTTCAATAAAATTCTTGAATAGCCTCGAAATACGCATATAGCTTTCACAAAAATTAGCCGCAAATGTATTGGCTTCAGATGAATCGAGCATCATTGGTCCTCTTTATATTTGTGCTGTGGAACAGAAAGACCAACAGACAAAATCAACAACACGGAAAGGCTGGCTCAAAAAGTTGGGATTGGCTGGCATCTTGTTTTTCATAATCAAAGGATGTATTTCGACTGCTTTGATTATTTTGGCGAGCCAAGGGCTGCTCAAGAATTGCAATTGATTTGATTAGAATCGCCTTTTCAATTCCTTTTTCGCATTGGAAATTGGTTTTCTACCGACGATAAAAATGACATTCTTTTTATTCACAATTGGTTTCCTGCCCTCCTTCCAAGCAATAATACTTTTCGTTGTGATCATTTCGTCTTCACACATAAGATTGGTCGCAATACACAAAAATGTATCGTCCTTCAGCCCGAGGCAGGCCTCTTCGAAGGTTTGCTCATTGCGATAGGGAGTATCCATGAACAACTGCGTTTCACCATTGAAAGCTTGTGCTTCCATCTGTTTGAATTTCTGCATGCGTTCGTTTTTTTCGCGCGGCAGATAGCCGTTGAAACTGAAACGCTGGCCATTCAGTCCACTGGCCATCAATGCCATGAGAATACTAGACGGTCCAG
>JAIYCK010000169.1 GCA_027488055.1 Flavobacteriales bacterium
CATCGGAAGGATTGGGGCAATTAGCGCGTCAATTGGTTCCTGGTTTTCAGGAACAGGTGGATCTGTAAGGCTGCTATTTTTTGGTAAAAACAGAAAAATCCCTTAGGTTTGACATCCATGCCTTGATGGCAATTCCTTTTTTAACCAATAACAATTTTTAATCTACACCTATTTTATGGCGACAGCAATTGATTCAGGTAGCACTTCGAAACACCCCAAAGGTTTGTGGGTTCTTTTTGGAACCGAAATGTGGGAGCGTTTCAATTTTTATGGCATGCGTGCTATTTTGACTTTGTTCATGGTCAACTCACTCTTGATGAAAGAAGAAGATGCTTCTTTGATTTATGGAGGTTTTCTGGGACTATGTTATCTCACACCGATGCTGGGGGGATTCATTTCTGACCGGTTTTTTGGCAATCGTAACTGTATTCTGTTGGGAGGTGTGATGATGGCCATTGGTCAATTGCTTTTATTTTTCAGCGCATCGGTATTTGGCAGCAACATGGGCTTGGCCAATACACTTTTATGGGTGGCCTTGGGCATTATCATATTTGGAAATGGATTTTTCAAACCCAATATTTCCAGCATGGTGGGAAGCCTTTACCCCAAGCAAGAAAAGTCTAAGTTGGATACAGCCTTCACTATTTTCTACATGGGTATCAACATTGGCGCTTTCTTGGGACAATTTATCTGTCCGTTTTTGGGTGATGTGAAAGTGGATGGAGTGCGCGATTTGCATGCTTTCAAATGGGGCTTTCTTGCCGCTTCCATGGCTATGATCATTGGAACCATCGTGTTCTTAGTATTGAAAAATAAATATGTTGTAACACCAGAAGGACTTCCAATTGGTGGATTACCCTCTAAAAATGATTCTTCAGATTACGAGGAAGGGGAATCGCAAAAAGCGGTGTTCAGCACCCAAGCACTTATTGGAGCGGTCATTGGTTTTGTGGCCTTGTTCTTTTCATTTCGCTATATGCTGGATGGATCGAATATCATCAAAACGGTTATTTATCCTGTGATTTATGCCAGTGGCATCACGCTAGCAGGTTTGATTATCTCAGATAGCTCGTTGACCAAGGTTGAGCGTGACCGCATTTTGGTTATTTACATCATTTCTTTCTTTATCATTTTCTTTTGGGCAGCCTTTGAACAGGCAGGTTCATCTTTGACCTTCATCGCTGATAATCAAACAGACCGAAACATATTTGGTTGGGAAATGCCAGCTTCCATGGTTCAAATCTTCAATGGTATTTTTGTAGTAGCCTTGGCCTTGCCATTCAGTATTTTGTGGGATAAGTTGAGAGCAAAAGGAAGAGAGCCACTTTCACCGGTGAAGCAATCGATTGGATTGGCTATGATCGCTTTGAGTTATTTTATCATTGCACACAATGTGAAGGATTTGGGAACTGCCGGTTTGTTGGGAATTGGTTGGCTCATTTTGTTGTATTTGATCCAGACAGTCGGTGAATTGTGTTTATCGCCCATTGGGTTGTCACTGGTAGGTAAATTGTCACCTAAGCGATTCGCTTCGCTTTTGTATGGCGTGTTCTTTATCTCCAATGCCGCAGGCTATGCGCTATCTGGAACCTTAGGGTCTATTCTGCCAGCAACAGGCGATAAGTTTGAGAAAGCTCAAAAGCTTGGTGTCGATTTGCAAGGCGTATTGGACAAGAAAATTGTACCAACAGCGGAGCAATTGAAATTGTTGGAAGACAATCAAATCAGCGCGAACAACCCTGTTTTTGCTGGTTTTGAAATCACCAACCTATTCGAGTTTTTCATGGTGTTCGTGGTGCTTTGCGGTGTAGCTGCGTTGATCTTGTTTGCGCTCACCCCACGACTCAAAAAGATGATGCACGGGGTTCGATAATCCGGTATCTCAATAAGAATGCATAAAAAGGCTTGCTCAAAACTCTTGAGGCAAGCCTTTTTCATTTATTTTCACAAAAACTTTTTTGAAACCAATGAACCAAACCAATTCGAATGGCGCCAGCGCAATGACCGTGGCTGACATTCAAAATTTTCAGGGCAAATATCCCAAGCAGATTTGGCCCTTGTTTTTCAGTGAAATGTGGGAACGTTTCTGTTTCTATGGCATGAGAGGAATGCTGGTCTTTTTCATGATCAATCAATTGAATATGGAAGGGGCTACGGTCAATCTCCAATATGGCGCTACGCAAGCCTTTGTGTATGCGTTCACCTTCATTGGTGGATTGTTTGCGGACAAATTGCTCGGTTACCGTAAATCGCTGTTTTGGGGTGGGATATTGATGATCGTAGGAAGTTTGATTTTGGCCTTTGATCCCCAAACTTATTTCTTTTACGGCATTAGCTTTACCATCATTGGCACTGGATTCTTCAAACCGAATATCTCCACCATGGTGGGTTCGTTGTACAAAGAAAACGATTCGCGCACGGATGCTGGTTTTTCTCTTTTTTATGCGGGTATCAATTTAGGGGCGTTGTTGGGCGGATACATCTGTATCGCTGTGGGTAAAGGTGAAATGTGGGCTTCCATTATACCAGAAGCCTTGCGTTGGAATGTGGCATTTGGCTTTGCTGCCGTTGTCATGCTCATCAGTCTTGTGACTTTTTTGTTTACACAACGCTCCATGGGACCCATCGGACTTTCGCCCTTAATGCATTTGGAACCAAGTAAACGCAAAAATTTGGAGCGACTGACCTACGCGGCCTCGTTGTTAGTCATTCCAGGGATCATGACCTTGGTGAGTGTGCCCCAATACACGGATATTTTCATGTTTATCATTGGTCCAGCTACGCTGGTTTATCTGGGTTTTGAAATGACCAAGTTGGATACAGCAACGAACAAAAAGCTACTTGCTGCTCTGGTTTTCATTGTATTTAGTATTTTCTTTTGGGCCTTTTTTGAGCAAAGCGGCGGGTCTCTAAGCATTTTTGCTTCCGATCACTTGCATAGCTCTTTGGTCGGTCTGCCGCTTGATTCCAATGGAGTCAATAATTCGGCTAACTCGTTGTTTGTGATATTGTTGGCCGCTCCGATCGGTTTGGTTTGGCTGTGGTTGGCAAAAAAAGGAATAGAACCAAGCACCTTGGTGAAATTCGGAATTGGCTTTTTGGCATTGGGTGTCGGCTTCTATATTTTCTATCAAAACCAAATGTTTGCAGACTCCAATGGTGTCACCTCATTGGATATATTCACACTGGGCTGGTTGGTAATCACCATCGGAGAGCTATGTCTGTCGCCTATTGGTATGTCGATTATGACCAAACTTTCACCCTTGAAATTACAAGCAGTGATGATGGGGATGTGGTTCTTGGCGAGTGCATATGGTCAGTATTTCGCAGGTATTTTAGGAGCCAATATTGCCACTGCTTCGGACAATGCGCCGCCGCTCGAGCGACTGCGAATTTATTGTGATGGCTATGCGCAACTGGGCCTTTATGGTGTGATCTGTGGTGTGATTTTGATCTTGATTGCACCGCTTGTGCGCAAACTCATGGGCGATGTGAGGTAGTCTTTCCTGTTCAATTATTAAAACAATTTTATTTATGATAAAGAATCATCCGAAGGGTTTGCCCTTTCTCTTTTTATCCGAAATGTGGGAGCGATTTGGGTATTATCTCATGATCGGCATTTTGACGCTTTATATGATCGATACCGAAAAAGGCGGACTGGGCATGAGTGA
>JAIYCK010000186.1 GCA_027488055.1 Flavobacteriales bacterium
CATTTACACCGATGGTTGGGGCGTTTTGTTTACCAATGGACCCGTTTACCAGGCTGCAGGCACCAACGGCCTTATCACAGCACCAGGAAATCAGATATTGATCCCTGAAGTGTTTAATTCCGAAGAATGGCTTACCTACACTTTTACTTTCACCGCAGATCAAGCGTACGATCAGTTTACGTTTGGTAATTTTTTGTCCGATGCCAACCAGACCACTGCATTGTATGGAGTGCAAGATTTTATCTCATTGGCTTATGTTTTTGTAGATGACTTCAATTTACAGAACATCAATGCCGTCGATGTCACAGTGGATTTGGGTCCAGACTTTGAGCTTTGCAGTATCGATGCCACTTTGGATGCGACGGCCCCGCAAGCCCTTTCATACGTGTGGAATACGGGAGCAATTACACCAATGATCACTGTAAGTGCCGCTGGCACTTATGCAGTAGAAGTCACGGGTGCATGTGGCGTCGCTACCGATACCTTGATTGTAACCAATTGCCCCCCCTTGTCCGTTTCGCTGGGATCCGATTTAACTATTTGTCCCAGTGAGATCATAGCATTGCAAGCGACCGTCACAGGCGGAGTTGCCCCTTATAATTTTGAATGGAGTGTGAGTAATTCACCCAATGCTAGTACTATCAATGTTTCTCCCAACAGCGACAATACGTATACGCTTCTTGTGACAGATGCTATTGGCAATACCGATAGCGATGAGGTACAAGTGCTGGTGACTCCTACTCCCCTTGCGCTGGATTTGGGAGAAGACGTCATCATTTGTCCAGACGAAATCATCGAAATTGATGGGACTTTGTCCGATGTAATCAGTTATAATTGGAATACGGGAAGTTCATCCCCTGCGATCCAAATCGATGCGCCTGGATTGTATGCATTGAATATCACCACGGCCTGCTCCATTTTGTCTGATACAGTGATAGTCACCTCGGGGGCTATTGAGATTCCGAATTATACAGCCGAGCTTTCGCTATGTGATGATCGGGGGTTGGAGATCGGACCTGCACTTGAGGATCCACAAGGCTTTACTTGGTTGGATGGAAATACCCCGATTTTTCCGCGTACTGTGGAGGAAGCAGGCACATATACTTTTGTAGTGACGGATGCATGTGGCACACGAAACTCCGACATCGTGGTGAGCCAGGGTAACTGCGACTGCAGCATCTTTATAGCCAATACGTTTACCCCCAATGACGATGGCATCAACGACATATTTGCACCTTCGAGTGACTGTGCATTCACTCGCTTCAGCTTCACCGTATACAATCGTTGGGGGGAACAGATTTTCTCATCCAATGTGGCTAATCAGCCATGGATAGGAAATGCTAAAAACGAACCTAATTATTTCGTGCCAGATGGCCTTTACACTTGGCAGCTCAGCGCTGAATCCGTAGGATCTGATAACGAGATCACAGCATTCGAATTGAAAGGCAGCGTGAGTTTATTGCGCTGAATATCTAGCTCCCTGCAGATTACATATAATCATCCTTGATTCTATCAAGCATGTATGGCCGCAGCTTTTCTGCGCGTGATCTGCGCCAATGCACCGTCCCAAAGAAGCATCCTTTTTTGCAATGACTCGATTGTAGCAGCTTCCACTTCTGCCCAATACGATTCATTTTGGCCACAGAGATTGGCTGTCATCTGCAGTGCCAAATGGCTGTGATGATCGCCGTCCACCTCGATATGCCTTTCCAGATAATATTTGAAAGCGGCCACGCTGTCTGGAAAATGACTGTGTATATCATTGACCATGGCTATGAACATACCTGGAATCAGATCTTCTCGACCAAATGTAAAAATTGCCGACTGCAAATAATCCTTTTGACTTCCAATGACCTGAAAGGTAAAGTCTACGAAACTCCTTGCCTCGCTAGGCGTATTGGAGGCATCGAAGGCCAATTGAAAATCACCTGTCTTTTGGAGTGTGGCAGTGAATGTTTCGATTTGAGAAGTGTCGGCGCCACATTGCTTCATGGCATCGAGATAGAGTTCAAAGTGACTTTTTCGAACACCGTGCAAGTCCACGTCAGATTCTTCACCTACGACAATTTCATTGATAAGAAAGCGTGTATCGGCATCCCCTTTGGGAAACCATGGCACAGATACACAGGTCAAATTGTTTTGCAATGATTTGAGCAAGGACATGAAATCCCACACCGCGTAAATGTGATACTGCATAAAAATCTTGAGATCATCAATATCCTGAATAGAAGCATATACTTTATGCTGAATAATTTGCTGTCTCAGAGGCTCTATGCGCGCTCTTATTTGTTCTATTTCTTGGTTCATTTTATTGCTCTTTGTGATCACAACATTGCACTTGCACAAACGTTCATCAAACAATTGAAATCCTTTTGCCCCATTTGTTGCAACCTGATTTTTTTCAGGCAAAAAGGAGGGAGGAAATCGATTGACATTGAAGGCACTTTTCGGGCCGCGAAGGTATGACAAGCAATCGACAGATTGAATTGAGTTATCTGAAAAAATGCCCGACTGGATCCATTCTTCATCCATCTGTTGAAAACCATTTGGAACTGTCGCCACACAGATTGAATTCCACTGCATTTTTGATTAAAACAATAACCATGGATAGCCCTATCATAACCTTGACGCACGCCGAGATCCGTCAACACGAGAATGTCATCATCCGTGACTTGAACTTAGAGATCGCACAAGGCGAATTTGTGTACCTTGTAGGAAAGACCGGAAGTGGTAAAAGTAGCTTATTGAAAACCCTTTATGCCGCCTTGCCGCTGCATGAAGGAGAAGGTAAATGCTGTGGTTTTGATTTGAAAAAAATCAAGCGCAAGGAAGTGCCCTATCTCCGCCGCAAGCTCGGCATCGTTTTTCAAGACTTTGAATTGCTAAACGATCGTTCCGTAAGCGATAACCTTGAGTTTGTCCTGCGTGCCACTGGATGGTCGGATCAAAAGGCTATGGTATCACGCATTGGTAGTGTGTTAGAATTGGTTGGGCTAGATCACATGGAGCACAAAATGCCCCATGAACTCAGTGGTGGAGAACAACAGCGCGTGGCCATCGCTCGTGCATTGCTCAATACTCCGCATTTGATTTTGGCCGACGAGCCCACTGGTAACCTTGATCCCAGAACTAGTCTCGAAATTTTCAACCTGCTCATGGCCATTAGTCAAAGTGGCACTGCGGTCCTTATGGCGTCCCATGATTTTGCCACCATGCATACCTTCGCTTGCAGAACCTTGGTGTGCGAGAATCAGGAAATCAAAGAGGTAGCATCGTTGGCATCGATCGACGCATAGAAATGAGCACACCGCGCGTCGCTATACTCATTCCATGCCTCAATGCCATTCATACCATTGAAGCCTGTATTGACAGTGCGTTGCAGCAGAGCTACGATCTCATTCACGTGCATGTGCAAGATGGCGGATCTACAGATGGCACGCTTGACATACTCGCCAAATACAACTCACAGCGATTTTCATTCACTACAACACCAGATGGCGGCATATACGACGCTATCAATAAGGCACTGGATCAAATCGATGCCGATTGGTATTATATCCTCGGGAGTGATGATACACTCTCTGGCTTGGACGCCGTTGCATCGGTGATGACATATGGCAAGCAAGATATTTCGCTGCTGTATGGCGATGTACGATACGGCAAGCGCACAAATGCCTTGATCCCCGACATACACCGATCGCGCTTTGATCATTCACTTTGGTGGAAAAACAGCCTACATCAGCAGGGTACTTTTTATCATCGGACTATACTGCAACCGCATCGATTCGATACTCGATATCGCGTACTTGCGGACTATGATTTGCATTTACAGTTGCTCCAGCAAGGTGTGTCTGCCAAACATACGGGTATGACATTGTCCCACTGCAGTGCAGATGGACTCAGTAAACAATTCAATATGGCATTGTATCGCGAAGAGCTGAGGATCAAATGGCAAAGATTACCCTTTTGGATCTATGCACTCAATATTCCATGGGTGATGCTGAAATGGACCGCTAAAAAGCTTTTCTAAGTCCATTCCTACTTGTCGCACACGAAGTTATTGCAACTCAAAAACAACTTGCACGTCGTATTCA
>JAIYCK010000121.1 GCA_027488055.1 Flavobacteriales bacterium
AAGGTGGTGCGCATTCCAATGCCGGATTCCCAATCGGGTCTTTATCCAGACAGTCAGCCCACGCCAGGTTATTATCGGACCTATACCAATGCCGTATTCGTAAATAAAACCATCATTTTCCCGACGTACCGCGAAGAATTTGATACCACAGCTTATCGTATTTGGGGTGAAATTTGTCCCGGCTATACCCTTGTCGGCATTGATAGCGCCAATCAAGATGAGCCTATCATAAGTGCAAGCGGCGCTATCCATTGTATCACACATGCGGTTGGTGTTGCAGATCCTTTGCTCATTTCTCACCAAGCATTGCCCGATACGTATGATGAACTTAACCCATATGCAGTGACAGGCCTATTCGATCATCGCAGTGGTATTGCTCAGGCCAAGCTATTTTGGAAAACCTCGACACAGTCGGTGTATTCCGAGGTGTCAATGAGTGACATCGGCAACGACAATTGGCAAGCATATATACCTGCCCAACCAGTAGGCACTATCATAGAATATTATCTTTTTGGCGAATCCAATTCTGGAAAAACACAATTGCGACCGCTACCGGCGCCTGCTAGTCATTGGACATTTGAGGTGCTTGGCGATGTGGCTCTTGACGAACATACTTCCACAGCATCCTTTGCGCGTGTATTTCCCAATCCAGCCAATTCTATTACATGTATTGAGTTGAACATTTCACAAGCGATCGAAGCGGATGCTTATTTGACTGATATTTCTGGGCGTCGCGTCATGGACATTTTTCAAGGCACCTTGGTTCCCTCTCAAAACAAGCTCTTCCTTGATGCCTCGCAATTGACCAGCGGCATGTACCATATTCAGGTGCAAACCCAAGCTGGAATGATTCGACATAAGTTGATGGTGAAATAAACCGTTGCACACCGGTGTGTGGAAATCATTTCAATCCTTTTTCATCAGCACACCTCGAATGTAGGATTTTTGAGTAACCCCACTTGTACATCGCAAGTGGGATTTCACGACCTATATGCAAAAAATAATTGAGCGACTGCAAGGCGACCGAGTCATTTGGATCGTGACCCTGTTCTTGAGTTTTATCAGTATTTTGGCAGTGTATAGCGCTATCAGCACGCTGGGTTATAAGGCAGATGGCAACAATACTAGATTCTTGATCAAACAGGTCGTGATGATCAGTTTGGGACTTGGGCTCATGTATTGGCTGCAGAGAGTCAAATTGAATTATATCACACGTCTTTCGAAGATTCTTGTATTCATCAGTGCTGGCTTGTTGGCATATGCGCTCTTATTTGGCACCAACCTAAATAGCGCCGATCGTTGGATCAAGCTGCCCGTCATTGGTTTGACATTTCAGCCCAGTGACATGGCCAAGATCGCACTCATCATTCATACCGCACGGATGCTGGCCTTGAAACGCGAAATGCTTCACTCATTCCGCGACGGTGTATGGCCTATTTTATGGCCCGTTCTTTTACTTTGTGGCTTGATTTTACGGGCTAATTTTTCCACCGCTGCATTGCTTGCTTTTGTGTGCTTTATGATGATGTTTTTGGCAGGTGTTCCCATGAAGCACCTCAACAAACTCATCATCGCTGCATTGGCAGGCGTAATGCTCATTATAGCCATTGGGGAGGCTGCTCCCACCTTACTACCACGCTATAAAACCTGGAAAAACCGTATCATCAATAAGGCTAAAAACGACAACGATGGCAACTATCAAACGGACTTGGCCAAATATGCCATTTGGGAAGGAGGGGTGATTCCGAAAGGCCCTGGCAGCAGCAGCACGCGCAACTTTATGCCACATCCATACAGCGATATGATCTACCCGTTTATCATTGAAGAATATGGTTCCGTCTTGGGTGGCATTGGACTCATGCTCCTTTACTTGATTTTATTTTATCGCAGTATCAAGTTATCGCGCAACAATCCCAAGATGAGTGGTCAGCTCATTGCCATTGGATTAGCATTCATGCTCACAATACAAGCCATCGTCAATATGGGGGTCGCAGTGAGTTTGTTTCCCACTACGGGCCAGCCTTTGCCATTGGTTAGTATGGGAGGAACCAGCACGCTCTTTACTTGTTTGAGCATTGGTTTGATTTTATCACTCACACGCGCCGAAAACAATGTTGGCGAAACGTCTGAAGAAATGCAAGATGCATCGCCTGCAAATGCCGTTCAAAACGGATAAAAATGAAGAGCATGTCAAGACCAAAAAGAGTAATCATTAGCGGAGGCGGAACAGGCGGGCATATATTCCCTGCCATCGCCATTGCTCAGACGTTGCAAAAGATCGATCCTTCGATTGAGATTTTGTTTGTGGGAGCAGAGGGTAAAATGGAAATGACCAAGGTGCCTTCTGCAGGATTTAAAATCATTGGATTACCCATTGTGGGTTTGCAACGCAAATTGACATTGAAGAATTTGTTGGTTCCCTTCAAGTTGCTCAAAAGTCTATGGAAGGCGCGCAGCGTCATCCGTGATTTTGACCCGCACATTGCCATCGGTGTTGGTGGATATGCCAGCGGCCCCTTGCTCCGCATGGCAGGATGGATGGGTATTCCTACCATGGTGCAAGAACAAAACTCCTATCCCGGAATCACTAATAAACTCCTTGCGAAAAGAGCACATCGTATCTGTGTTGCTTACAAGGGAATGGAACAATTTTTTCCGGTCGATAAAATTCAATTGACAGGCAATCCTATTCGTCCGATTGTCCTGGATACCGCAGGCAAGCGCGAAGCTGGTCAAAATTTCTTTGGTCTAGAAAGGTCAGGTCAAACCGTTTTAGTGGTTGGAGGCAGTTTGGGCGCACGTACCATCAATGAGAGTGTGGCAGCATCTTTGGACTCATGGACCGCCGCTGGTTTGCAGGTGATCTGGCAAACAGGCACTTCCTATTTTCAGCAGGCTCAAGCAGCAGCTAAGTCTTTTGGCGGAGTCAAAGTCTTCGATTTCATTTCGCAAATGGATTTGGCATATGGAGCTGCAGATTTGATTGTATCGCGGGCAGGAGCCATGAGTATTTCGGAATTGTGCATCGTCGGAAAGCCTGTTATCCTTGTGCCTTCTCCCAATGTAGCAGAAGACCATCAAACCAAGAACGCCATGGCCTTGGTGAATGAACAAGCAGCCCTTCTCGTAAAGGACCAATCCGCGCGTTTGGAACTGGGATCAACCTTATTAGCCCTTTCGAATGATGCCATATTGTGCAGCACATTGAGCGGGCATATTTCGAAAATGGGGCATCGCGATGCCTCAGATCGGATAGCTAAGACAGTGATCGAGATCATCGATACCACTTCAACAAAGATTTAAGATTCGATTGATTTCTCGCCGTTGTTTTATAAAACGCGCTAGTATCAGAATAAATCAGTATTTTCGCCTCTCAGGGCAGAAACTCGTATATTTTATGGAATACCAATTAAAGGAACAGGAGCAATTTAAGTACATTGAAGAAGGCAGCGGTCCGCCATTGATTCTTCTCCATGGCTTATTTGGCGCCCTCAGTAACTTCCGTGATGTAATAGAAGAATTTCGGTCCACGCACACCGTTATTATTCCAATGCTTCCTTTGTACAGTATGCCTGTATTGACCACGGGAGTAAAAAGCCTTTCCAATTTCCTTCATCAGTTCATCCAATTCAAAGAGTTCTCTCAAGTGAATTTATTGGGCAATAGCCTTGGAGGCCATGTAGCCTTGGTGTATTCCAAAGAGCATCCCGAAATGGTCAATTCATTGACATTGACTGCCAGCAGTGGCTTGTATGAGAATGCTTTTGGTTCCAGCTTTCCTCGTCGCGAAGACAAATCCTTTATCAAACAAAAAGTGGGCGTGACTTTTTATGATCCCAAACATGCGACCGATGAGTTGGTAGATGAATGCTTTGAGATCGTGAACGACCGCAACCGTGTGCTCCGTATTTTGGCTTTGGCCAAGAGTGCGATTCGTCATAACATGGCCAAAGATTTGCCTCACATGAAGATGAAGACCTGCCTTATTTGGGGCAAGAACGACACAATTACTCCGCCCGAAGTGGCTGAGGAATTTCATCAATTGCTAAGTAACTCAAGTCTTTATTGGATCGACGAATGCGGTCATGCGCCGATGATGGAACATCCCGAAACGTTCAATCGCCTCCTCCGCCAGTGGATGGAAGCCAACGGTATATAAATTTATTATGCTCACAATCGCCTCTGCGGAATTTGTCAAGTCATCGGTGACTGTGGCTCAATGTCCACCGCAACCCTTGCCTGAATTTGCTTTTATTGGTCGCAGCAACGTAGGAAAAAGCAGTCTTATCAATATGCTCGTTCAGCGTCGCAAATTGGCTAAGACATCAGGAAAACCAGGCAAGACCCAAACGATCAACCATTTCATCATCAACGAAGGCAAGCGCCATCCTTGGTATTTGGTGGATTTGCCCGGGTATGGTTATGCCAAAACCGCCAAGTCGGACCGCAAAGAATGGCAAAAGTTCATTACGAATTATTTGGAGCAACGTGACAATTTGATCTGCACCATGGTGCTGATTGATTCGCGCCATGAGCCCCAAAAGATTGATCTTGAATTCATCGAATACCTGGGTTTAGGCGGAATTCCTTTTGCATGTCTCTTTACCAAGTGCGACAAAATGAAGCCTCTTGCATTGGCCCGCAACATTGAGCTCTATAAAAATACCTTGCTAGAGACTTTTGTAACCTTGCCACCCATATTTGCGACCTCAGCAGAGCACAGCACCGGCAGAGATGAATTATTGGCCTTTTTGGACCAATACATCAAATAATCCACTATTAATTTAGGGTGTAAATATTAAAGCCACGGCAATGGCCTTTAAGTCTATGTCTATATCATCCGTCTCATCTAGGCTAGATTTTACTGCATAAAAAAACGAAGGACATTATCCTCCGTCTTTTAGGTTAAGGATGAAGACTTCCTTGCGGAATAAAATCTTACATGTTCAATATCTTGAACTCAGTTCTTCTATTTTGCTCGTGCGTTTTATCGTCGCACTCTACTCCGTCTTTACATTGATTCAGCAACTCTGTTTCACCATACCCTTTGGCGACCAAACGCGACTTATCAATTCCCTTCGAAATAATATACTCAACTGCACTCTTCGCGCGGTTATCAGATAATTTTCGATTGTATTCATCTTTGCCGCGCGCATCGGTATGCGATCTAAGTTCGATGGCCATGGTGGGATATTTATTCAAAACTGCAATCACCTTGTCCAACTCCAAGGCTGCATCCGAACGAATATTGAACTTATTATAATCATAATAAATATTCTCAATTTTGATGATATCGCCTTTGCATAGCAATGGAAGATCGATAGAAATCGTTTTGCTGCTAAGAATGTTTCCAGTGCTAAACGGTTCTTTGACATCACCACAATCCTTTTTGAATGTAAACAATTCAAAGGAATGATCCAATGGCAGGTTATCAAAACTGTACTCCCCTTTAGCGTCGGTGATCACTTTCCGCTCTTGGCTAGAAGTTTTATCGCGCAGGAAGACTTCCAGATCGCGCACACCACTCTTGTCATCTTGATTGAAAACACGGCCTGCCAGATTCACTATTTTCTCGGGTATCTTAGCGAGCGGAACTTTTACTTCAGTGCCTGAAGCAGCTGCAGCGGCTACCTGAGAGCTTGTCAAAGAGGATTTATTTTCCTCATAACTATTCTTTGAGGCCTTGAATTCATAATTGCTCAGTGGGTTCAGGCACATATTAAATCTGCCGGTGCTGTCTGTCGTGACCGAATTTTTTGACTTACCATTCTCATATACGGCCACCATGGCATCTTTCAAAGGTTCACCCGATTTCTGGTCTACAATCATCACATCTGCATTGGTACATTGTTTTTTGAAATAATATATATCGTCATTCAATTTTTGATTCTTCCGATTGCTGCTGAAATATCCAGTATTGCCATCGATGCCAGTACACAAGGCAAAATCATCATCACTTGAGTTAACGGGGGCTCCCATATTACGAGGCGCTCCATTTGGTTCGCATTCAAACAAATCTAATCCGCCCATGCCCTGCAGGCCATTGGAACTAAAATACAACGTTCCATCCGATGCGATGTGTGGAAAAAGTTCATTTCCCGCCGTGTTGTACGTAGCACCCAGATTCTCTGGCTTCAACCAATTTGTACCGTCGTAGCTGCATTTCCACAGATCCATTCCACCCATCGTACCAGGCATGTCACTCGAAAAGTAAAGTGTTTTTCCATCGGCGCTCAATGCGGGATGAGCACATGAATAGTCATCACTATTGTATGCAAACGGGACATCTATTCCCCATTTTCCATCACTAAATTGACTGAAGAAAATTTTCAATCGTGTGATGTCCTTGGCGTCCTTTCGCCGCTTGCCATCTTGGACATTGTTCCGTGTAAAATACATTTGCGAGCCTGTTTGATTGAAGCAAACTGGTCCATCATTGTAGTCTGTTAGAATCTCTTTACCAAATGCTTTGACTTCGCTAAAATTGCCGTCTGTACCCTTGGCAAAATAAAGTGAATAAAAGCGCTCACCTGACCATTCATGCGCGAATCCAACCCATTCCGTAAGAGGCCGGCTGCTCATGAACACCAATCCACCGTTGTAAATAATCGGAGCGAAATCATTTGCATTCGAATTTACATTGATTTTAGAAACCTTGTACACTCCTTCCATGGCTTTCATTGCCGCCAATTCATTGATACCCATTTCAAGATTTGCCACGCGTGCATCTTGCGGAGCAGCCAAGGAAAATGCCTTCAACGCCTTGGTGGCTTGCTCATAACGCTCATTCTGCATCAAAGCCTGTACGTAATGAAAATGTTGATCTGGAGTAGCTACGCCACTCAGCACCACCTTTCCGAAAGCGCGTTCTGCGGATTTAGCATTCTGGGTTAGCCGATAGCATTCCGCCAATCTTGCCCATACTTGCACATCGCCTGAATCTTTGCGCAATGCTCGTTCATATCGCACAATGGCAGAGCTGTAGGCTAGTTTACCGTATTTGCGATTACCCGCATTGACTTGAGCCGTGGCAGTCAGCGAGCAAAGGATGGCAAAAAATGCAATTGAAGCTATGTAATTTAATTTTTTCATATCCAAAATAGATTTTGGTAAATACCACTGCTAGGTCTAGAAGTAACGGGGTGAAATGATTTTGTTCTTATCAAAACTGAAGTCGTAACCAAGCATTAGTTCGTGTGAACCTGAATTAAAGTCCTTGAGTTCTGAGGTAGAAAAGTCATACGAATAACCTAGTCTCAGTTGTTTGGTAAGCTGGGCTCCTGCTAAGAATGATAAAGCATCCCCTGTGCGATACGCAAGGCCGGCCCAAATAAAATCACGGAGCAAGACATTGCATGAAAGGTCAAGTTCCATGGGAGCGCCATTGACCGCTTTCAACATGATGGCTGGTTTCAACTTTACATCAGTCGTAAGTGAATGGATGCTTCCTGCAGTCAGGAAGTAATGCCAATCTTGCACATTGAGTTTGTTTTGTACATTGCCCGTACCACTTGTTACGTCCAAGCGATTCTGAATCATTCTTGGAATAGACAATCCCACATACCATTTTGGTGCGAGATAATAGGTTCCGAAACCAAAATTGGGTGCCAATTGTTTGCCTGTATTCAACTGAAACTGATTATCGGACGCCAAACCCAAGTCCAACAAATTTTCGCTGATGCTATTCATGCCCAACTGCAATCCAAAACTCAAGGTATTGCGATCCATCGGTATGCGATACGCTCCATTTAGGTTGAATCCCGTTCTTTTACTGACACCAATTGTTTCATTGAGAAATGTAAGTCCAATGCCCACCTTTTTTCCAAGAATCGGTGCGTGGGCACTAAGTGTTTGGGTGCTGGGTGCTCCATCCAAACCAACCCATTGTTCGCGCACTAAACCAGTGACCGATACATTCTCGCGGGATCCTGCATAAGCTGGGTTGATGTACATTTCATTGAACATGTATTGCGTAAACATCGGATCATTCTGACCGTGTATTTGAAGCGAATGCACCAGACTCAAAATCAATGCAAGCGCAACTACCTTTATTTTATTCATGATCTTCATGTGTTAAAATTCTTCCGTAATTATTTCGATTCATACTTTATGACGATGAAACCACTCAATTTCTCTGAGCCATCACCCTTGTCTAGGACGTAGAAATAGGTGCCCTCTGGAACCTTGGAGCCTACCACTACCCCATTGCTTTCAGTGGTGCCATCCCACGCTTCGCTATTGGTATAAGGCGCCGCATTGTAAACGATATTGCCCCAACGATTGAACATGATCAATTCATTTTTGGGATACATATCAATATTTTCAATGATGAACGTATCACCTACATTATCTGCATTGGGAGAGAAACCTGCTGGTATCGCAATCACTTTATCAGTTGGATCCACCACATTGTAAACAATGATTGTGACCACTGCTTCAAGGCAGTCCCCCTCCTCATTGCAAGCTGTGTAAGTGAATGAATCAGTGCCCACAAAACCCGTATTAGGTGTATAAGTGAATGTACCATCTGGATTCATTGTCACCGTTCCATTACTTGGGCCAGATTCTACACTGTAAATAAATCCATCTGTCGCCACATCGTTGGAACTGGAATCACCACTTACTGGTACATCCTCGGAGGTAACATATTCATCATTGCCCAATTCTGGAACAATGATGACTTCGATCACATTAATCACTACTATCACCGTATCGCAATCTGTGCCATCGCAGACAGTGTAAGTGAAGCCATCAACACCAAAATACCCTGGGTTAGGAACATATGTAAATGTGCCATCTGGATTAAAGGTGAGCGTTCCATTGCTGACATCTGTGATTGCATCAAATACCAGATTGGTATTATCCACATCGCTGTCATTTTCGCTCACGTCATTGTCCAATGTGGTATCTTGATTGATCGTATACTCATCGTCTACACCAATTGGTGGATCGTTGATCGGCAATACGACAATGGTTACAGTGGCCGTGTCACAAAGATTGGTATTATCACATGCGATATAGGTGAAGTCAACCGTACCGTTGAAATCCGCAGGTGGGATATACGTGATTACACCATTCTCATCCATGGTCAGCGTGCCTTCATCCGTTTCGATTCCATCCAATATGGTATATGTAAGTTCGTCGCCATCAGGATCCGAATCATTGTCTGAAACATCATACAACAAGACACTGTCTTCATTGACCACTGCATTGTCATCCACCGCGATAGGGTCCAATAGCACTTCTAAGACGGTGATTACAACGGTAGCTGTATCACAATCTCCTTCCCCATCACATAGGATATAGGTAAAGCTATCCTCACCGATAAAATCTGCATTGGGCGTATATGTAAATGAACCATTGTCAGTGAGTACCACATTGCCATTGGCTGGCAATCCATCAATGGTCCAAATTGGATTCGATCCATCTGTATCAAAATCATTGCTACTCACATCCGCTGTCAACACCGTGTTTTCATCCATGGTGTAGACATCATCGACTGCTACTGGCACATCGTTCAAACCATCGAGGACTATTGTCACAATAGCTGTATCACAGACATTCGAGGTATCGCATACTTGATATGTAAATGAATCCGAACCAAAGAAATCCGCGTTGGGTGTGTAACTGAAACTTCCATCTTCGTTCATCACTACCACGCCATTCGCTGGATCGTTCGTAACCGTGAACGTGAGCAGACTGTCATCCACATCTGAGTCATTCAACGAAACATCCGCAGAAATGGTATCATCCTCTTCTCCGTTGTATTGATCATCCAGGGCCACTGGAGCATCATTCACGGGCAATACTTCAATGAATACGGTGGCTTCTACACATCCGCCGTTGCCATCGCAAGCTACATATACAAAACTATCTGAGCCGAAGTAATCCGAATCAGGCGTATATGTAAATGTGCCATCCAAGTTTAGGATTAAGACCCCATTTGTCACATCAGAAAGCAATGTGGCGTTCAATGCATCACCATCTGGATCACTGTCGTTGGTCAAAACGTTTCCAGTTAATGACGTATCTTCATCTGTTTCGAAATTATTATCTTGTGCATTCGGAACAGTGTTTGGATCGATCACAGTAATCGTTACAGTGGCGGTATCACACAATCCAAATGGATCACACAATGCATATACGAATACATCTTCTCCCGTGAAATTTGTATTGGGGCTATATGTGAAGCTTCCATCACCAAGGAGATTCAATGTACCGTTGGAAGTAGTCTCAACAAGTGTTACTGTGAGTAAATCTCCATCAGGATCCGTATCGTTTACAGTCACATTCTCGTTCAGATCGGTATTTATATCCGTAGAATATGTATCGAATACCGCATCTGGTGCATCATTGATTGGATTGATTGTGATGGTTAAGGTGCTGGTATCACAGAGTCCATTTTCATCGCAAGCGTTGTATATTATAACGACTACTCCCGATGTATTGGAAGCTGGTTCAAATGTAAATGTACCATCTGCATTCAAATTCAAAGTACCCTGATCAGGACCGTCAATCACTACATAGGTCAAACCAGAAACATCCACAACTGTCCCATTCAAAACCTCATCTTCTTCAATGGTATAGGTATCGTCAAGATCACACAATGGATTGCTTGTTGTAGTATTCGGATCACATGGATTCAGCGGATCACTTTCGCCACTTGCAACCAAATCAGTGCTCACATCATCGATACCTGTGACTTCTTCTCCATCGTTCAATCCATCGTCGTCGCTGTCCGCATCGGTTGGATTGGTTTCATCGCCTGTGGCTGCGATACCGTCACCCCCCAATTGCTCTTCGCCATTGGTAAGTCCATCGTTGTCGCAGTCATTGGTCGAAATAGCGAACGCATTGGGATCGCATGGATCAAGCGGATTCGTTCCACCTGTAACCTCATCACCGTCATTCAATCCATCGCCATCGGTGTCTGGATTGGTGTTGTCGG
>JAIYCK010000140.1 GCA_027488055.1 Flavobacteriales bacterium
GCCTGCAACTGCTTTTGCAAGCAAGGTCTTACCCGTTCCTGGGGGTCCAACTAAAAGTGCTCCTTTGGGGATTTTGGCACCCAAATCGGTGTATTTTTTCGGGTGTTTCAAGAACTCAACAATTTCTTGTATCTCAGTTTTTGCTCCTTCCAATCCAGCTACATCGTTGAAGGTGATATTGGACGATTTACCTTTTTCAAAAAGCTGAGCTTTTGATTTTCCAATATTGAATATCTGACCGCCCGGTCCGCCACCGCCGCCCAAGCGACGCATGATCAATACCCAAGCGCCAATGATCAAGGCAAATCCGATGATCCAAACCAAAATGCTTTGGCCAAACTCATTCACTGGTTTGTAATCGGTTTTGAAATTGTAGGTCTTACCCAAAACAATAATTTCATCGATTACCTTCTCTGAAGGTGGAAGGTTGAAAGAGAATTCGGGTGAACGCGATAAACTTGGCAAACCCTTCTCTGGAACTTTACCTTTGAGTGCTTGTAAACCAGCTGAATCCAAATAGATTCGACCACTTTGATGATCGTATTCCAAGCGCTCGATATAACCTTGCTCGGCATAACTGCAAAAATCACTGTAGTTGATGCTGCCTCCGTTGCTGCCATTGCTAAACATCATCATCCCGATGAGGATGGCCGCAATCAAGGCGTATACCCAATAAAAATTGAGGTTCTTATTTTCCTTCTCCTTTTCCTCCGGCTTTGGTCGACGCGGTGGCATATTGGTTTTTTTATTCTGATTTGAATCTGACATATTCTTTTTTTAGGGTTCTATACTTTTTTAATCCGTTGAGGCAATGCGCTCCAAATGTCCGTCACTCCACAATTCTTCAAGTGAATAATGGGTGCGCGCGGTGGTTTCAAACACGTGCACAATCACATTCACATAATCCATAAGGATCCAATTGGAATTGCGCTGTCCTTCAATGTGCCAAGGTTTTTCATTGCTCAGCAGCATGGTCTGTTCCTCTACCGATTGCGCAATGGCTTGCACCTGTGTGGTGCTGGTTCCATGACTGATTACGAAATAATCGGTCATTGCATATTCGATCTGACGCAGATCCAAAACCACTATGTCTTTTGCTTTTCGCTCTTGCATGCCAACTACGATGGAGTCGATCAACAAGGCGGTTGCATCTTTTTTTAGAATTTTCTTGGTCATAAAAAATAAATACTCAAAGCACAACACACAAAGGTAGCGTTTGTTGCGGTCGTGAATAGACAAAAATAGCACCACACGACGCTACTCTGACATTCTGCGCCATTTTATCTGTACTCGGTTTGTAGTTTATGTGGCTTCCGTTTAAACCTATATGGAATAAAGGTTTCCGATCGTTTTATTCGTTTTTTTGCTGCGTGGAATGGCCCACGGAAAGGATTTGCGGCGCTTTTTGATGTGCAACGGCACTGACAACAGAGGTGGCATCTGACGAGGTGGCAGACGTTTCTGTACGCTTTTCAATCGGCGTATTCAAAATATTCTTGCACAGCTTCTGGGAATCATCCACTTTTGTGTTTGGCCAAGCCACAGAAATCCATGATCTTATTCAAAGAGCGCGCAATCATCCATTTGGATCGAACGGATTCAACGAATCAATATGCTTGGGAACTTTTGCGCCAAGCTCCGCCGCCTGATGGCACTGTAATTGTCGCCCAAAGTCAAACCCAAGGCCGCGGCCAGCGGGGTGCTGAATGGGAAAGTCAACAAGGTGCCAATCTGCTTTGCAGCCTTGTCGTTTATCCTCATTTTCTAACTGCAAAAAATCATTTTTATCTTAGCAAAGTCGTGGCGCTGGCCATACAAGAACTATTGGAAGAGTATTTGGATAAGGAGGTGCAGCTCAAATGGCCCAATGATATCATTGTCACGCACAAAAAAATCGCGGGGATCTTGATCGAAGCGGCTTGGAATGAGCAACGGATGCAACATGCAGTGATTGGGATAGGGATCAATCTCAATCAAATGGAATTCAATTATGCCAAAGCAACTAGCTCAAGGATGCAATCTGGGAAGGTGTGGGATGCCCAAGATTGTTTGCAGTCGCTGCTTCAGAAATTTGAAAAGTATTATTTCAAATTGGCTTCGGGTCAACTCACGGAACTTTCCAAATCGTATCGTGAACATTTGTATCGACTAGGCCAGCCTACAAAATTCGAATATCTCGGCCGCCAAATCGAAGCCATGATTACAGGCGTGGATGAGGATGGCAAATTGCGCCTTCATTGTGCGGACGGTCAAAGTCTAAGCTGCGATCTGAAAGAGATCAAAATGTGGTATTGAAAGCAGGTGCTCCAAGCGATGCAAACTGCGCAACTTCTTTCGCTATTTCGGTCAGCCATTCGGCGTGCAATCGCTCTTCAATTGCACAAGCCTTTTCAGCCCACACCTGATGCATCGGATCAAAATGTGCCAACATTTCCTGCATTTCCTGCAAATGCCCTTCTTCTTCGGCGATGATGGATTTTACATTGACCTTGCTGTTTATTTCATCCAATGCGTTTTGATAATTGCCATACAACTCATCTGCCCGCACTTCGATGGCATAGGTGACCAACAGATAGGCACCTGCTTTGAATCGGGCTGGATCCGTGACACCCGATTGAATGAGTAATCGACATACCTCCACATCCAAACGATGCAAATAATGCTTAGAAGCATGCGGTGCCAAGACAAAGGAAGCCTCATAGGTTGGACATGCGAAGGCGTCAATCCGCCCGATCATTTTCTTTAAATAATAGGCATGC
The DNA here is from genome assembly GCA_027488055.1 of Flavobacteriales bacterium. Classification (GTDB taxonomy): domain Bacteria; phylum Bacteroidota; class Bacteroidia; order Flavobacteriales_D; family Sanyastnellaceae; genus CANHSF01. The sequence goes on from JAIYCK010000140.1 coordinate 2,760, forward strand.
CTGAATTCTTCAGCCGCATGTTTAAGCATGGTGAGATCGGCATGAATCGGATCTTCGTTGTGAGCAATTTTACGTGCCCCCGTGTTTTCCATCAAACTCAAGGTATTGAGCCAGCGGCAATGCAAATCGGGGTGGGCAACAATCTGTTGACAAAGGGTGAGGAAGTCGGTGTTCATAGGGTTTCAAGAAATTCGAGTGTCACTTGATATAACTGCGCGAGTTCTTGCGCATTGATACAATAAGGAGGCAGCAAATAAACGGTATTGCCCAGTGGACGAATCAAGATGCCAGCTTCTGCATAAAATGAAATGATGCGTTCCCGAATCGGTGAACGATAACCGCTAATCTCTTGATGGATGTCCCAAGCTAATATGGTGCCTTTCTGTCGCACATTCCGTACGGAAGGCAATGCACTAAGCACACTTGCAAAGGATGCATGTGATTGTGCAATCATCCGACGTTGCTCAAAGCATTCGGGTTTCTGAAGTTCATCCAAGGATGCCAATGCCACCGCGCAAGCCAGCGCATTGCCAGTATAGCTATGCCCATGAAAAAGGGTCTTTGTCATGTCCTCCACGGCAAACGCCGCATACATTTCATTGCTTGCCAAGGTGGCTCCAAAGGGCATGTAACCGCCTGTCAAACCTTTACTCAAACAGACAATATCGGGCTTGGTGGGCATCTGTTCGCTTACAAAGAGTGTTTCGGTGCGTCCAAAGCCTGTCATCACTTCATCAGCAATCAACAAAACGCCATTTGATTTGGCTATTTGCAGCAGCTGTTCAAGCAATTCAGGAGCATACATTTTCATTCCCGCACTTCCCTGAATGCAGGGTTCATAAATAAATCCTGCAATGTCTTGGCGCTTGCAAGCCGTTTCAAAGGCCTCGATGAGATGTGCGGGGTCATCTGGGCCAGGCATGTGCAATACTTGGAATAAATGGCGCTCAAAATGATGTGTAAAAAGTGAACGCGCACTGACCGACATGGCTCCAAAGGTGTCGCCATGATACGAGTCTGAAAGGACGATGAATTGATTGCGCTCGTGGCCATGGTGCGCATGGTATTGCATACACATTTTTAAGGCCACTTCTACCGCGGTGCTGCCATTGTCACTATAGAAAATTTTTCCTAGATAAGGGAACAAACCGAGCAATCGTTCGGCCAATTGCACAGCGGGTTTATGCGTATGCCGTGCGAAAATGACTTGCTCCAATTCGTTGCTCTGCCGGGCGATAGCCGCACTCAATGCAGGATGGCAATGCCCATGCAGATTCACCCACCAAGATGAAATCGCGTCGATATAGGATCTACCTTCGAGGTCATACAAAAGACTCCCTTGCCCTTTTACAATGACGCGGTTGGTGGGCGCGGCACTGTGAGCCTGATAGGGATGCCATATGAGCTCGTGGTCTTTTGCTTGCCAATTCATCGTATCCAAAGGGGTAATGTATGTGATAGAGCTTCTGCAGCCGTTGCAAAAGTGGATGGGTTGTGCTCGTCCAAATTTCCGATATGATGCACAGGGTAGTTGGGAAATTGGCGATGAATGAAAGTGGCACTCATTTCATTCGGCTCGTCGGAGAATATGATACCTGCGATGTGAGCTCCTCGCTGCTCCAAGGCCTGAATAGTGAGTAAGGTATGGTTGATACTTCCAATGTAATGGCGGCCTACCAATACAATTGGCGCGGGCCATTTCAACATCAAATCAAGCATAGTGTGTTCATCGCTCAGCGGCGAATAAACTCCTCCAGCTGTTTCGATTACAAGACGAGACGAAGTTGCGGGTTTCTGCAAATCATCCATGCTGATATGCACCGAATCGATTGCCGCCGCTGCATGCGGCGACATGGGTTGTGAAAGTCGAAACGCTTCGGGATGAACCTTGAGCTCCGTGCCTTGAAGCATTTTTTGGACGCGCATGCTGTCGCTGTTTTCCAAGGAACCAGCTTGCACAGGTTTCCAATATTCGGCTTGTAAAGCGCGTGTGATCAGGCCTGCAACCACCGTTTTACCCACATCAGTATGTATGCCTGCGATCCACAGATGGTCGGGTGTTTTCATAAGGTCTTTTTTAGGATATGTATACAGAGGTCCATGTCTTCTCGTGTCTGAAAACTGTGCAAACAAATGCGCACACATTCATCACCGCTTGCCACGGTGGGTGGTAAGATGGCCTTGATGCCAAGGCCTGCATCTTCCATTTTTTGAGCAACTGCTCGGGCCAAAGGTGTACGTACAATTTGAATGGGAGAGGCAGAGGTGCTTGAGTCAGCCATCGTTTCTTGCCAGTAGTTGACGTGGCTCATCAATGTGTGTCCGCCTTCAGGATGAGCAAGGATATAGTTGTATGCACTCTGAATGGCCGCCACCAAATGGGGCGCAGTGGCGGTAGAATAGATAAAAGGCCGACAATAGTTGATGAGGAAATCGCGCACCAATTTCGAACTCAATATGGAGGCTCCATGGCATCCGCCGCCCTTACCATAGGTCATGATGCGGGCAAGGATGTTTTGATGCGGATCATGGTATTCGCCTCCCGTTTGATGCGGGCCATGCCACCCAAAGGCATGCGCTTCATCAATAATGAGATGGGCATCATATCGCGCACAAAGTGTGAGTATATCGTCCACAGGCGACAAATCTCCATCCATGCTATATACACTCTCGATGACGACTACACTGCTATACGGCGATCGTTGCAGTTTGAGCTCGAGGTCGTTTAAGTCGTTGTGCCTGAACTTGAACACTCCATTGGCTTGACTTTGGTGGGCCGAGACCATCAAGCTGGCGTGACAATGGGCATCGAGAATCCATTGCATACCGCGATGGCCAAGGGCCGTCAATAAACCGTGATTGGCCATGTAGCCATTGTCAAACAATAAAGCGGATTCAACCCCGTGGTGGGAAGCGATGTTCTCTTCCACATGATCGTGGTAATGGTGCTGTCCGCTGATCAGCCGCGATCCTCCTGAGCCGTACGAAATTTGATTCCATTCGATGAGCAATTTGTGAATGTTCGCTTCGAGCAGGTTGTTTCTCCGCAATCCAAGGTAGTCGTTGGAGCAGAAGTCAATCAGATGATGGTACGACCGCAAGGCACGCAGCTGTTGCTCGCGCGTGCGTTGTTCCAGTTGTTGATGTATCCATTCAATCACTGGGCATGTGGATTAAACTTGCGCTGCGGATGGCACGCGTGGGTCATTGGCAAAGGCCGCTCTAGGCGACAATCCCAAGGTCGCAAACATGGCTTTGTCTGCATCGAATTCGGGATTGGGGGTGGTGAGCAATTGGTCGCCTGCAAAAATGCTATTAGCTCCTGCTAAAAAGCAGAGTGCTTGTTCGGCTACACTCAAATCCATTCGGCCTGCAGAAAGTCGCACATCGCTGGTGGGCAGCACGATGCGTGTGGTGGCGATCATCCGAACCAACTCATCAAACGGAAGCTTTTGCATGTGTTCCATGGGCGTGCCTTCGACCGCTACCAGCGTATTGATTGGCACGCTGTGAGGAGGTACGGGCATGGACGCCAAGGTGTGCAACATTGCAATACGATCTTCGGGTGTTTCGCCCAAACCGATGATTCCTCCGCTGCACATGGTGATCCCAGCCTTGCGCACATGCTCCAAGGTAGTCAAGCGGTCGTCAAAACTCCGTGTGCTGATGATTTCTTTGTAATTCTCTTCGGAGGTATCGATGTTGTGATTGTACGCATACAGTCCCGCATCGGCCAGTTTCTGAGCCTGTTCGCTATTGAGCATGCCCAAGGTGCAACACACTTCCATTCCCATGGAGTTCACTCCCTTCACCATGTTGAGGACCCGATCGAAGTCGCTGTTGCTGCGGACTTCTCTCCAAGCCGCGCCCATGCAAAATCTAGACGCTCCGTTGGACTGCGCATTTTTAGCGGCTTCCAGAACGTCGTCAACTTGCATGAGTTTTTGCACCTTGACATCGGTTTGGTAGCGTGCAGCTTGCGGACAGTAAGCGCAATCTTCGGGACAGCCCCCTGTTTTGATAGAGAGTAAACTACTAATCTGCACCTCTCCGGTGGTGTGGTGCTGCGAATGAACCCGGGCCGCATCCAACACAAGTTGCAACAAGGGTCGATGATAGATCTCAGCGATGATTGATTTTTCCATTGGGGTATCTGTTGAGTTGAGCGAAATGTTTTAGCTTTGAACGCGCTTTATTTCCAGCGTTGAAAAGACATATTTCGAGTGCAAATTAATTTGTACCATCCGAAACATAAACCATAAGTTTTGAAAAACATGAAAATCATTATCACAGGTGGCGCGGGATTCATTGGATCTCACGTGGTTAGATTGTTTGTAAATAGTTATCCCAATTACCACATTATTAATCTTGATGCACTGACCTATGCAGGCAATTTGGCCAATTTGACGGATATCGAGGGAAAGCCCAATTATCAATTTGTTAAAGGGGACATCAATGACAAGGCGTTTATCTCCAACCTGTTCAACGAGATTCAACCCGATGCCGTGATCCATCTTGCTGCTGAAAGCCATGTGGATAGAAGCATCAGTGGACCCGATGCTTTTATCGAAACAAATATTGTGGGTACTGCCAATTTGCTCAATGCAGCTCTGGCCATTTGGAAAAATAACCTGGATGGAAAAAGATTTTATCATGTGAGCACCGATGAGGTTTTTTTTTTTTTTTTTGCCGAAGGTCAATTTTCGGAAAC
>JAIYCK010000152.1 GCA_027488055.1 Flavobacteriales bacterium
GAAAACGATTTGTGAGCGAGGATGCTGGAAGGCAAGTCTATTACAAGGCGCACGGCAAGCCTAAGTTGGTCTTGGTGCATGGATTTGGAGCCAGTGGCATCGGACAATATTACAAGTCGGCTTTGCAATTGCAGGAAGACTATGACCTGATCTTACCCGACCTTTTGTATTGCGGCCGCAGCATGGGCGACAGCGTGGAATTTAGTATCGATGGGCAAGTAGAACATCTCAAAGCCATTTTGGATTCGTTGGGGGTGGCTGAGCCTGTGTATTTGGTGGGCAACAGTTATGGCGGCATCGTGAGTGCTTATTTCGCGGAGTATTATCCTGAAATGGTAGATAAGTTGGTCATTTACGATTCCCCGATCAATTGTTATTCATTGGGCTATGCAGACTCATTAGCTGTGTCATTAGGGGTTCCCAACATCGACAATATCTTATCACCTACCACGGTGTATGAAAATAGGCAGAGCTTCGATTTGATTTTTTATGATCAGCCCTGGATTCCGAGGGTGATTCGCAAGAATTTAGTGAATAAAGGTTCCGTGCCCATGCGCGGTTATCAGATTCCACTGCTCAACCACTTGAAAGAAAACGAGGCCGATTACAAGGCGCATACCTTTGATTTCCGCATGCCTGTATATTTGGTGTGGGGCGACAGTGACCGACTGATTCCTTTGTCCACCATGCGATGCATCCAAGAGCGTTACCACATCCCTGATGAGCGAGTGACTATCATTCCCAAAGCGGCGCATGCTTTCAATGTGGAATACCCCGATCAATTTGTGGAATACATCCGCAAAACGCTTCCAGCGGTCAGGTAGGGCAATGGTACACTTACTTTAGCTGCTCAGGGTGCATTGACTTTAACTTCTCGTTACAAGGATCTTTTTCCTTCATTATGCGGGATCCGCGGTTTCCATTCACTTTAGTTTTTTAGAATCGCTCCAAAAATAGCAGTAGAGTTCGTAGCGACGATCGCTATTGTTGGCGGTGAAGAAATGAGCAGGAATGTCAAAGTTTGCCATTTGTATGCCTGGATGAAATGCCTTTGCTTGAACCATACAACAACCATGATCATAGTTGAAAAAATGGATATTAAGAATGCGTTGATGATATGGCCGTAGTTGTCGTCATAAGATAAAAATTGGGCGTTGTAAAGCAGCATCCATATCCAAAGGCTAACGAATAAGAGTGTGATAGAATATATGATTTTTGTGACTTTGGATGGCATGATCGTTTGAGTTCTTTGTTGTCAGAAAAAACGGCAGAGTCTTATGGCTATTGTGATGACAATGGGAATAGTCGCCGCTGTTTATTTTGCTGCATGACTTCAATCGCTCGCAATGATGTTTTTGAAACGGGCAAATTCGTGTATTGGATCATTCGATGACTACTGATTTAGCATTTTTCTCAGTCATTAACTTCGCTCTATTCTTGCTGGTTTTATTTGCTCTTAACTCCCACATCTCCGCATAAACTTAATCCTTTTTTATATGCATATTGGCGCACGCGCTCAATTTGTGAATAACCTGTAGACTGGAGTAGGGGAAAGCGTTCGCACGATTACTGGGTGTGATTTCGGTAGATTTGTTTGGGGCGTGTTGTGATCAGGAAGCGTATATCCCGTGAAGTTGAAAAATTAAAAAAGGCCACTCGTGGTGGCCTTTTTATCTATGATTTTTTTTTGAATCAGTTACGCTTGCACTGAATTCATATTGTCCAATACGTTCATGACTTCTTTCACTGCTTTGGCTGAGCTATCGAGCAATGCTTTTTCAGCATCGTTCAATTGCAATTCAATGATGCGCTCAATGCCATTTTTACCCAAAACTACAGGCACGCCCAAGTAGATGTCGTTCATGCCGTATTCGCCTTGCAACCAAGCGCAGCATGGGAAAATACGCTTCTGGTCGCGCACGATCGCTTCGACCATTTGTGCTGCAGCAGCACCAGGTGCATACCATGCGGATGTGCCCAAAAGATTAACAATCTCGCCGCCGCCCGTTTTAGTGCGTTCTACAATGGCGTTCAATTTTTCCTCTGAAATCAATTCAGTCACTGGAATACCACCCACCGTGGTGTAACGTGGCAGTGGAACCATTGTGTCGCCATGACCGCCCATCAATACAGCTTGGATGTCTTTGGGTGAACAGTTCAACGCTTCGGCCAAAAAGGCGCGGTAACGTGCCGTGTCCAAAATGCCAGCCATTCCGAATACCTTGCTACGATCTACTTTGGCAGTCAAATAAGCGCAATAGGTCATCACGTCCAATGGATTACTCACAACAATGATTTTCGCATTGGGCGAATATTTAATCACATTTTCAGTCACGGTTTTTACGATGCCAGCGTTGGTAGCGATCAAATCGTCGCGGCTCATGCCGGGTTTGCGTGGCAAACCAGAGGTGATAACCACCACTTCTGAATCCGCTGTCTTAGAATAATCATCAGTACTGCCGATGGTACGAGTGTCGTACAAATTGATCGGAGCTGTTTGCCAAATATCAAGGGCCTTGCCTTCCGCAAAATTGGGTTTGATGTCCACCAATACCACTTCGTTGGCGATCTCGCGTGTGGCCAATACATCGGCACATGTTGCACCTACATTGCCCGCGCCTACTACCGTAACTTTCATGTTATGCTTTTTTTATTGTGAAAAATGATTCGAATCTCTCAAGGGAGGAAATTTCACCGCGAATGTACTACAACTTCCTTTTTGGTTCGAGCGGTTCACGCTAAATTTCATTGGAGTGGAGGATGGGCGTCTAGAGGCATGCGATCGATAGGTTTGGCTTCATCTTTGTCTTATGTTGTTTACAATTGCTGATGGCATTTGTCGTTCACTTCCATATCAACTCTATTTTTGCAGGCATGAAACAGTTCTGTATCCTAATTTTTGTGATCGTGTGTGGCCTCAGCGCCGCTGCTCAAAAGCCCGGTACCGTTTATCCTGCGGGCAAAGCAGGTGTTGACTACAACCTTAAAAATGCCAAAGGGCAAAAAGAAGGATTGTGGATTCAACAGTGGGAATCCACACGGAATTTACTCTACAAAGGGCAATATAAAAATGGACTACCAACGGGTGTTTGGGAGCGCTATCATGCCGACGGCGCATTGATGGCGGTGCAAAATCATATCAAGGATACCATGGAGGTGCATGTGCAATCGTATCACCCTGATGGAACCACTTTGCTCAGCGTAGGAACGTATCTACAACGCAAAAAGGACGGTCCATGGAAGTTTTACAATGCCAATGGAGCATTGATGTCTAGCGAGCACTA
>JAIYCK010000123.1 GCA_027488055.1 Flavobacteriales bacterium
TAAAAATAAGCATAGAATTATTTTGGATCGTTTAAATAGTTAAAAAATGTCTTATTATTTTAAATTTGATTTCAGGGATGATGCTGATTATCAAATCATGGCTACAATATCCCAATGTTAAGATGTAAGTGTAAGTAATTAACTGTTATGAAAGTATTCATCGAAGTAATTGAAAATGATAGATAGACATGGAACTAGTATTATCGGATAGAAAGTATATCTAATCCGAGTATTTTCTTTGGTATTCAAACCTCAGTAACTATCCCAATTTGAGTTCTAGGATAGATATTTTTCAGGTCAATTTGAATTAAACTTGGGATAATTAAGGTGTAAAGATGTCATTCTTGGTAAAATTGTATCGAAGATTTGAATTGTTAGAATAAGCAGGCATTTCAACTATCCGAGAAAGAGTCAATATTGAGCAAGCATGATGACAAGAAATTTTCGTTGGCGCATTCAAAGAAAAATGATGATATCATTGGAAATGTCAATTCATTTAGAGAAGATCTTCGCAAACAAATCACTGAGAAATTAAGATCTACATCCAAGCTTATTGATACATCCTCTCCTAAGCAAACTGGAGAATTTAAGAGTTTATTTTCAAGCAGAGCAAGTGATTCATCATTCCAAAATGATCTTTTCAAAAGGCAGCTCACAGCGAAATCATCAGAAAAGAAATTTGATTTAATTATCTCTAATCCTCCATATTTCAGTCAATCATTGAGGGCGAGCAATCCCAGTAGAAATGCCGCTCGACATGACGATTCATTGCCAATGGAGGCTTTTCTTAAACAAACAAAACGATTGTTGCAACCCCATGGTGTTGTGGCTTTGGTATTGCCGATAGGTGCATTTGAAAGATGGACAGAAGCCGCTGCACAAGTGGGAATGCACATTGTGCGCGTTTGTCATGTGTTCACGTCGGCCCAAAAACAGGCGACGAGGGTTCTTTTGGAGTTGGAGTGCAATGAAAGTGAAGAACCTGAAATCCAAAGTTTATTGATTCAAGATCGCAATGGTGAAAAATCAGAGAGTTACAAAGAGTTGACTAGAGCCTTTTACACTAAATGGTAACTAGCCTCCGATGTGTCTTTTGAGTTCCTCTATGCTTTCGTTCCACAACATTTGCTGGTCATCTTCTTCGCCCTCTTCTGAAAAATCGGTAATCAACAATGCTACTTCGCCCGTCATTTCATCGATTTTGATGGTCATTTCAAAATAGTTTGAAGTCATGTCGGAGTCATCGAGCCATTGGTACTTCACGTATTGCTCCTTTTTCTTGGAAACAAGCTGAGCCTTGCGTTCTTCGCCTTCCCATTTGAAGGTATATACCTCGCCGCGTATGAGCACTTCTGGAGCAAACCATTCCTCTAAGCCGCTAGGTGTAGACATGCAGTTGAAAAGTATGCTGTTGGATGTACGAATCAAATATTCTAATTCGACTTTGGACTTGGCCATAGAGATGTTTGGTAATTATATATTGCAAGGATAAATGATTTTTTTGTTCGTTGAACGAAAGCACTAAAAATCAGTGTTATTCTTCTAAAGAGAATGGTCCTGGATTACACCCCGCATTTCATAAGATAGAAGAGGCGTTGTCAGCCTTGATCTGCTTGATGTGTTTGCATGCCTTTGTATATCAGCTATTTGGATCAAACTCAGTCGAAATATTTTGTCATCTTTAAAATAGTAGTATATTTGCGCCCGCTTTGAAGAAAAACATTTTTTCATGGCATACCCAATGGCGGGGTAGCTCAGCTGGTTAGAGCGTGCGATTCATAATCGCAAGGTCGGGGGATCGTGCCCCCCTCCCGCTACAGAAATGACAGTTCGGACAAACGTTCGAACTGTTTTTTTTTATCTCCTTTTTTGTTCGAAAGATTGGGATACTCCGAGCGTCTTGTCAAGGCTAGTACTATGTAAATTGTCGCTCAAATAATATAAGATGGAACAGAGTTATTACGATCCCAAGGATCTCAAGAAATTTGGAAATATTGGAGAATGGGATAAAGCCTTAGCGGATAAATTTTTTGCGTGGTACGGTGATGTATTTGCTGAAGGCGCATTGACTGCTCGTGAAAAGGCTATCATTGCCTTGGCGGTGTCGCATACTGTGCAGTGTCCATATTGCATCGATGCGTATACAGCCGATTGTTTGCAAAAAGGCGTTTCCAATGAAGGCATGATGGAAGCTATTCATGTTGCAGCAGCAATTCGCGGTGGAAGTAGCTTGGTACATGGCGTGCAAATGATGAACAAGGTTCAAAAATTATCGATGTAAGAAGTTGCCAATTTTGTTGAATGCAATGAAATCACTTCACGCTCAGAATAAACCATTGGCCTCGCCAGAAAATCAATTGGAATGGTTGGCCAAAGGCTCATTTGCGGATGGCACTTGGCCAAGCTTCTCCCAGCGACTTTCGAAAATGAATCATTGGCCGCTCAAAGCGCGACCGTTGGAAATATTTCAAGTGAACTTGGGATACATGTGCAATCAGGTATGTCGCCATTGCCATGTGGATGCTGGTCCAGATCGTCAGGAAATAATGACACGCGAAACGATGCAATTGTGTCTGGATGCCATTGCACACAGCGGTGCTCATACCTTGGATTTAACCGGTGGAGCACCAGAAATGAATCCCGATTTTCGTTGGTTTGTGGAAGAAGCCGCTCGCATTGGAGTTCGGGACTTCATTGTGCGTTGTAATTTGACCATTATCGTGGCCAATAAAAAATACCATGACTTGCCCTCATTTTTTGCTCAGCATCGAATTCATGTGGTTTCCTCATTGCCGTATTATGATATTGAAAAAACGGATCGTCAGCGCGGTGAAGGTGTATTTAAAAAAAGCATCGAAGCGCTTAAAATGCTCAATGCAGTTGGTTACGGAATGCCCGGTTCCGATTTGCACTTGGATCTTGTTTACAATCCTTCGGGTGCATTTTTACCGAACAATCAAATGGGCATGGAAGCCGATTTCAAGCAAGCGCTTTCTCGTGATTTTGGCATTCAATTCAACCAACTCTTTTCCATTACCAATATGCCGATCAGCAGATACCTTGAATATCTGATTGCTAGCGACAACTATGAGGATTACATGGATTTGCTTGTGCAATCCTTCAATCCTGCAGCGGTGGAGCATGTCATGTGCCGCAACATGATCAGTGTAGGATGGGATGGAATGCTGTACGATTGCGATTTCAATCAAATGCTTGAACTAAAGCCCGCAGTGAGCGCTAAGCATATTTCTGAATTTCAGTCCAAGGCGTGGAACGAGCGTGACATCGTTGTGGCGTCCCATTGCTATGGTTGCACTGCTGGAGCTGGCAGCAGTTGTCAAGGAACCACAACACATGCTGAATAAGCTATATTTCATATCGTGCTTCTTGGTTCTGTTTCTGGGCGGCTGTCAGCACTATGAGTCATTTGATGAGATGGCGCAAGCGATGTGCAGCGGCAGAGCTAAAGACATCACCTTCGACGAAGTCCCCATACATGCACAATGGATCGATGTGCGTTCGGACGCTGAATACCGTGTGTCACATTTGAATAGAGCAAGGCATTGTGAATGGGATGGCAATGCCTTACATATCATAAATTCACTTGATCCAACGAGGCCTGTGGTGGTCTATTGCAGCGTGGGCTACCGAAGCGAGAAAGCGGCTGAATACCTTATGGACAATGGCTTCGTGGAAGTATATAATTTGTACGGCGGCATATTCAAATTAGTGAATGAGCAAAACGCAACGGATAGTTTAGGCCGGCCAATCGTGCGGGTGCATGGATTCAATCCCACATGGGCAAAATGGATAACCACAGGTGAAATTGTATATGAATAATCAGCTCGTTATCATGGCAAAGCGCCCAGCATTGGGTCAAGTTAAAACTCGAATTGCCGCGCGTGTCGGAGAAGAAAAAGCCTTGGCGATTTACCAGCGACTTTTGAATCATACCTTGCAATGGACAAAGCCATTGCGTCCTGTGGTTTATTGGACAGGAAGTGGGCATGAGCCACGTCATGACTTTGTTTCTAAAGAGCAAGCGTCTGGCGATTTGGGCATGCGTATGTCCGAAGCGGCCGTCAAGGAATTGGAGATCGCCGATGGTATTGTCATCATTGGAACCGATTGTCCCGAGTTGGATGAGGCGATGGTGCAAGAGGCTTATGCGCATTTGACTCATTGCGATGTGGTGTTAGGACCGGCCCAAGACGGAGGCTATTATTTGATCGGTATGCGAAAGCATTATCCTGCTTTATTTAATGAAATGCCATGGAGTTCGGAAGTCGTTTGTGAAGAAACAATTCTTCGTTGCAGACGGCTGTCGCTTTCTGTAACCATTCTGCCCGCATTGTCAGATGTGGATGAGTGGGATGATATTCAAGACGTGGTTCACCGACAATGGCTGATAAGTTAAGTGAAACCTAAACGGTTCATTTTTCATTTATCATACTATTGCCTTAAAAATTAATAATTTATTCGGAATGACATACGAACAACTGCAAGACACGGTACAATGGCTCAAGGATCACCACATTGGATCACCTGAAATAGGGATTGTATTGGGCACTGGATTGGGTGACTTGGTCAAACATATTGAGATTGAAAAGGAATTCAGCTACAATGTGATTCCCAACTTTCCGATTGCAACGGTGGAATTTCATTTTGGGAAATTGATATATGGCAATTTAGCTGGCAAGAAGGTTTTGGCCTGCCAAGGACGATTTCATTACTACGAGGGACACGGCATCGATGAGGTAGTAATGCCCGTGCGTGTTATGAAAATGCTGGGAGCACGCGCTGTTCTATTATCCAATGCAGCAGGCGCAGTGAATTTAAATTTCAAAAAAGGCGAACTGATGTTGGTAGATGATCATATCAATTTGCAACCCGAAAATCCACTTCGAGGCATGAACCTCGATGAATTGGGAGATCGTTTTCCAGATATGAGTCAGCCTTATGATGCGAAACTCAATACTAAGTTGAAAGAGATCGCCCAGCGCAAAGGAATACGATTGCATCAAGGAGTGTATGTGAGCGTGCAAGGACCCAATTTGGAGACGCGCGCGGAATATCGCATGTTGCGACTAATGGGCGCGGATGCAGTGGGCATGAGTACTGTACCAGAGGTCATTGCTTGCAATCACATGAAGTTACCATGTTGTTGTATTTCAGTATTGACGGATGAATGCGATCCCGACAATCTGAAGCCAGTGTCGATCGAGGACATAATTTCCACCGCAAAACGGGCAGAGGTAGATCTATCTTCGCTGTATATAGATTTGATTCAAGAACTTTGAGGTTTACTCGACGATCAAGGTGCTTGTTCTCCAGGTTTGATTGCCGTTTAAGTCGCCAACTTCTAGTCTGAAGTCATATTGTCCAGGTTCTGA
>JAIYCK010000061.1 GCA_027488055.1 Flavobacteriales bacterium
AGCGAGCATGGCTTCGCGCTGGGCACGTTGCTTCAATTCGGGAATGCGCGTGCTGGTAATTTCTTTGATCTCAATGCTTACACCTTTGCTTATCATCGCTTGACAAAATGAGTCATATTGCTTGGTGCTCGTCAATTCAAGTTGATAAGACCGACTGATCATCTCGCTTGTTTTACGCGCCGTGGTATAGCCCAAATCGAAACGCAATTCTTTCAGCAATTTTGACTTTGATTTTTCGGCACCGCAACTTGCCACTGCGTCGGTATAGCGGGTTGTCAGCGCATCTATATTCTCTTTGGGACCAGCGCAGTATTCGTCGGATAAAGTGACCTGAATGACAATCTTATCCGGTGACTCCAAAACGGTAGCTCGGCCTGTCACTGTCACACATTTCAACCCTTGCTCCACAAGGCCATACTGGGCGTGGGTGCTGCATGCTGCGATGATCCAAACCATCACGAGTGCGATTTTTTTCATGGTTAACTTCATTGTTTAATTGGGAGTAAATTCGAATTCAACACGGATAAGTATTGAAAAAGTTGGAAACAACTGACTGAACGAATAAGCGCTAGCGTCTTTCTTGAATTTTTTGTCGATGGTAAATAAGGTCTCAAGCACGTTCGTGTCTTCGTTGAATCGCTCTTCTGAAATGGAAACGATTTTTCCCAATTTTCCATTGCCTTGTTTGGCCAAGACCTCTGCTCTGTGCTTCGCGTCAGTGAAAGCCTGTGTCAAAACCAATTCCCTTTCCGCATTCTTGTCTCCAAACTCTACGGTGGTGATGGCCAAATCGGAACCAGGAATTTCCTCGTCAAGCATTTTCATGAACTGCATGAATTGGTCGGAATCGCGCAACGTCAACTGGTAACGTGCCATGTGCACATCCTTCATTCCATCATAGTTCGCCATCCGCGTTGTTTTTTCCTCCAAAAGCGCATTGTCTGCTGCAGGCACCTTGAATTCTTTGGTCAGTTCCACATACCGCTTTTGTTTGGCTTGCACATCAGGGAAACGAACAGAGCATTCTTGATCGTCCATCGTGACAGTGAATACCGCGTAGTCAGCCGCAAGCAAGCCTTTTGCCTCGCCGAAAACGCTGAGTGATTTGATCTGACCGATGGCCAATGAGCTGCACAAAGACAGACACAAGAACAACGAGAAATTGTATTTCATGGATTAGGAGGTGAATAGGGGTCCGTATATTTTCTGAATCACTTTGGATTCTTGTTGCCAATTTAGTTCATTTTTGGCTCGTTCGGTATTTAGCCTCCACAACTTTTGCGATGCTGGATTCTTCATTTGTTCGATGCATCGGGCAATTTGAGCTGGACTTACTTCGCTGACGATACGTCCAAGGTCATAGTGATGAACCACCTTTCGCAATTCGGGCAGATCACTCACCAAAACAGGAATACCTGCATGGATGTAATCGAATAATTTATTGGGCAATGAAAGCGTGTAATTGAGATGCAGGGGTTTGTCCAGTGATACCCCAATATCCGCCACAGAGGTATATCGCATCAATTCTGCATAAGGCAGGCGTCCCAAGAATCGGACGTTCGACAATCCCAATTCATGCGCTCTTCGTTGCATATTGGCATAGTCTCGGCCCGCACCAATCACCAGCAAGATACAATTTGAAAGCGACTGAAACGCCTCTACGAGCTCCATGCCTCCGCGATCGGGATCGATGGATGCACCTTGCAACAAAACGATGGTCTCATGGGGCGGCAAATTGAGTTCGGCGCGTGAGGACTTTTCTGGAGGAGTGTTTCGAAGCAACGGCACATTGCGCACCACATGCACTGGCACATGATATAGACTGCGATAAATATCCGCTATGCTTTCATTCACGGTAATGACATGTTTCAACCGAGGAAAAATCCATTTTTCAATGCGCAGCCACACCGATTTTTGGAAGTTCCTGCCCGTCAAACCCTCAGCTTCCGTGAAGTATTCATGGCTGTCGTACACCAGTTTTTTACGACGCAATTTTGCAATTAGAAAGGCCGGCAATAAAGTATCCAGATCGTTTGCAACGATGATGTCGACGCGGGTGAAAAGGAGATAAAAAAACAAGCGCACATTCAACGCTGCATAGAACAGCGCACCCGAGTGAAACGGAAGTTGAAATCGTACCGCTTGGTAAGGACCTGTGTATTCTGGGCTATTTGGCAACTTGCGACCCACCAACGTCACAGCTCCTCCCATCTGGTGCAAGGTACCACACACCTTGGCCACACGCTGATCGTGCTGCAAATCGTTGCTTACCAGAACGGCAATGCGCTTCATTTACTCAGATTAATAGAACAGGGATTCCTTGAGTTCTTTGAGTACTTTTTTCGTGTACAATGGAAATTCAGCGTTCATCATCCAACTGAAATAGCCACTGTCTTTGGCAAGTACATCGGCCACTGTTTGACCTTTGTATTTGCCGAAGTTGAAGATGACCTGATCGTGGTCGTTGTATATCAAGTGATTGGCAAGGTCGGCTTTTTTGCGGCGCTCACACAATTTATGAATCGCGTCCATGTCGTTGACCACAGGAGTGAATTCGCGGCCCTCTTGATCCTTGATTTTAGTGTCTGCATAGTGATCCAACATGGCTTCGAATACCTCGTATGTGGCTATGGTGTCAGGCAAGGCTTCGTGCGCTCCTTCCAATGTCTTATTGCAATAAAACTTATAAGCCGCTCCTAAATTGCGTGGCTCCATAAGATGAAATAGGACTTGCACATCGATTAGATTGCGGCCTTCCAAACTGAAATCGATACCCGCACGCAGAAATTCTTCGGCAAGCAGCGGAATATCAAATCGATTGCTATTGAATCCTCCGAGGTCGCAATCAAAAATATACTTGTATAATTTCGGAGCCACTTGTTCAAAGGTAGGGGCATCTTGCACATCGGCATCGTAGATGCCATGTACCATGGAGGCTTCGAGGGGAATCGGCACACCGGGATTGACAATCAAACGATGTTCAGCACCTGTTTTCGCAGGCATGGAACTTACATTGCCATCGGGCATAATTTTGACAATCGCAATTTCGACGATACGGTCTTTTCCGACATCCACTCCAGTGGTTTCAAGGTCAAGGAATGCCAATGGCTTTTGTAAGTTCAATTTCATTCTGCAAATATGCATTGATAAGCCGAAGAATAGCCTTTATGGTGGATAAATAAAAGGAAAATAGCGTGCGCTGTTGTCAACAAAATAATGCAGTGCAACGCTGCGTTTGCTTGTCAGAGTAGTTGAATCCAATTGGATTCGTGTAGCAAAAAAAGAACCCCCGAAAAGCCTATGTTCTTCGGGGGTTCGATTTGTTTTGTCAAACGATGAAAGATTATCCTTGCACTTTGATCTTGATGTATTGGAATTCTTCATAGATCAAACGATTTTTTTGCGCATCGTTTTCATATTTTTTACCCTGAACTAATTTTACAGGGGTGCCGAAGGTATAGTTTACACCTTCTTTCATATTGTATTTTTTGAGCTCAGTGCGTATTTGATCTGCAGCTGTTTTATTGCGCAATGCCGATAACTCTTGGTTGTTTTTGAAGCGTGAAGTAGGCACATTCGAAGCACTTGATTCTACAACGATCACTGGCTTTTTACCCAAATCAATGATCTTTTTCACGTCAGCTATGAATGAAGAGAACTCCTTTTCTTCCGCTCCAAACTCATGAGAACCGTTAACGAAGTAACGTGAGAATTGTGCAAAGGCCAATTTTTCATTGTATTCGCGGTTGATCGGATCAGCCGGATCGAACTTGAACTCAGTGAATGGTGCAGGAACCAATGGCACGGTTTCTTCTTCAACTTCCTTCTTAGGCTCTTCTTTCTTAGGTTCTACTTTCTTAGGTTCTTCCTTTTTAGGCTCTACAGGCTTCACTGTTTCCTTTGGTTTACTTTCTTGTCCCATAGACACTGGCACCAAGAACACCTCGCGGTTGATCTCTTCGAATTTGCTTTCGCAAGGCACGTTGATGTCATCCTTTTTGATGATCTCGGCTCCTTTGTAGTAATCCACATGATAACCCGTACACGGTGATAAAATCGCCAAATATCCACCATCGCGTTTACGTGGACGGTATTCAGAGACCTCTCCGTTTTTGTTGTTGGTCACTACGATCCTCAAGTCCTCAGGTAATTCTTCGCCTTCTGGTGCAATGATGAACCCTTTCAACACAGCCAAATTGCTCTCATTGACTTCGTCGGGCATATCGACC
>JAIYCK010000332.1 GCA_027488055.1 Flavobacteriales bacterium
ATGAACCGATCGTCAAGCCACAGTCCTTTACGGGCAAGGTCGAGATATTGGAGCAGGGGAGTAAATTGAAATTGACCTCGCGCATCAATGGAGAAAAGGCCATCTGGCTGGGTCATACGCAAGGTCAATTGGCGGTTTTAGATAGCGCTGGCATCTCACCCGTATTTACCGGGAACCAAGCCATGGAGCGCATAGCATCGTCTGTGGCGCGCATTGGAAATGATCGCTTGTTCAGCATCGACAAGGGAATGGTGCGGTATCCGCTCAATGTATATGGTCGTCCAGGCGGCAGCACAATTTCCGTGGCGAGTTTCTTCTTGCGCTCGTGCTCCGAGTCAGAATTGGGACTTGCAGCCTATTATGTACATCAATTCCAAGGGAAAATGGAGGGTGTCGATCCCCTTCAAATGGTTTTGAATAAGGATACCAATGTGTTGAAAGAGATGACGCAGCGGCTGGTATTAGGTGCTGCTAATGCGCCCTTAACGGCCTCGGTTCGACAAGAAACACTTACGTCCTTGGTTTTTTCTAAGGTGAAAGATCAGTTTTTGGTCATGTACACCTATTTGGATGCCAACGACAAGAATTGGATGGGTAAAGACCTCTACGATCTTAAAAATGGGTCCTTTCTATTGATTTCACAGGGGGTTGCAACAGAAATGAACTAAGCAACAAATGTAAATTTTATGTAAAATTTAGATGAAATCAAAAAAAAACGGCATGAAATCAAAAAAAATGTAGACGAAACGAAATAATTGTCATATCTTTGTTCCCTAACTTACTTAAACTGGGATCAATGATCAATTTCAATCTTCTCCAAAACCAGGGCCACGCCATAACTAAAACGCTATTAAACAGTGTTTTGACGTGTGTTATTTGCTTGACGACTTCAATGTCGTTTGCCCAATCTCCTCGAACAGTGGTATTTACTGGAAGTCAAGCCGACTTCAATGCTGCTGAGCTCTTTGATGCGACTGCAGGCAACGTGCGTTATTATGCGACCTTCGATGCGGGTTTCCTCTACTTAGGGGCTTTCCGCACTTCGGGTACCTTTGCAGCTGCGGATAACTTCACAGCCTATTTGGATACCGATCCGCAGATCGCGCTGACTTCGGGCAATGGTACCACCGTTGGTCAGAGTTACAACGGGGTGACGGGTTCGTTGCCTTTCTCGGCCAATTTCAATGTGCATGTCGAGCAGTCCTATCAAGAGGCGCGCAGCTTTGGCAGTTCATGGGCGGCAACAATTTCAGGACCTACTTATTTTACATCATCAACTTGCCGGGAAGTGGCCATTCCGAAATCATTAATTGGCAATCCGTATGGTTTGTATCTCACCATGTGGATGGGCTACAGCAATGGCATTTTTGCCAACGCTCCGGGTGCCTCTTTGGGCAATGGTGCCAATCCGACCGTGGTCGATTATTTCGGTGGTATTGGTTTGATTGCTGCAGATTGCACTCCGTTGACCACTCAGAATTTACCCATTATCGACGCTGTGATAAATGACACCCCGGCAGCCGGTGCAGTGGTTGCGGCATTGGTTATCAATTCCGGTAGTAATGTGGTCTCCAACAACTTCACGGTTGCTCCTGGCGGTTGTATCGAAGTATCTGGTGGAAGTTTGAATTTGGCAAACACAACGATCGATTTCGGTGGAGCAACTGCTGCTAATGGAAAGGGAACGCATATCATTACTTCTGGCGGCACGCTAGTAACTGACGCATCTAGCAATTTTAACGTCAACGGGGAAGTGGCTCACGTGGGCAATGCCGGGTCGTTCACCAACAAATGGACGGTGCGCAACAAGCTCACTTTGCTTGCTGCTGGCGGAACAACCATTGCCTCTGGTGGTGTGTTGGATCTTAGAAACGGAGGATTCCTCAATGTCAATGCCCCAACGTATGCCAGCGGCTCAATTTTGTCATACAATACCGGTGGTGTCTTTGTTGCTGGTGCCGAATGGGCTAGCGGCATATCCACAGGGGTTGGTGTACCTTTCAATGTGAGCATCGCCGATGCGGTAATCAACTCTGCTGTATCATTTGGCAACGCCTCTGCTTATCGCCGATGCAGCAACAACATCACTGTTGCCAATTTTGGGACATCGGGCTTGACCTTGTCTACAGTTGCGGGTGGTGATTTGCAGATCGGAGGCAGTTTCACACAAAATGGTACATTCACGCACAACAACCGAGCGGTAATATTCAACGGTTCAACGACCCAAAACATTACGGGTAATTTCAGCGCAACAGGTGCCACCAACAACTTCGCTTTTCTCGTTGTAGCATCCACAGTTACAAACGGAGTGGTATTGAATAGCAATACCGTGATTTCAGGATCCAGTGGAAATGTCTTGGAATTGAACAGCATCGGACGTTTGAACATTGGTACTGGTATCAACCTCAACTTGATCAACAACGGTGGAAATATTTTGGTTTCGGGCGGTACACGCAACATTCGTTTCAATGGGGGCAGTTCGACCATGTCGATTACGGGTTCCAAAACCATAACCAATGCCTCTGGAGGCACATTGAGCTTCACGACCTTGGCAAGTGGCGCATCCGTTGTATTGTCTCAAGGTCTGAACTTCGGCGCGGGAATTTCCTCTCTAGGCAATGGCGTGGTGCTTCGCATCGATAATGGTGGTTTTGTCAATACCAATCCTCCAACCTATACCAGCGGTTCTACACTGCAATACAATACAGCAGGAGCTTATGGTCGTGGTGCCGAATGGAGTGCCACTTCAGGGGCGGGTTATCCTCACCACGTCATCATCAGCACCACGGGTACAGCACTCAACCTTGGAAATGGCGGAGCGGGAACGGCTCGTCAAATGGGTGGTGACCTCACCATCAACAACGGTTGTGCCTTGAGTATGGCTACTACAGCTATGACCGCTTCGCTTACGGTTTTGGGAAATATCACCGTGGGCAGTGGCATCTCTGGAACGTTGACGTTGTCTTCAAGTGCAGGTGGAAATCTACTTGTTGGAGGCAATTTGGTTGTCAATGCAGGTGGCACGTTTACCCACAACAATCGCTCGGTGACATGCAATGGCTCAGCGAACCAAAATATTACAGGTATTAGCAGCCTGTACGATTTGATCATCAACAATGCGGCTGGCGCGACCATCAACACGGCCATGACAGTGAGCAACGTGCTTACTATGACAGCAGGTACGATCACCTTGGGCAATAACAATCTTCTTTTGAGCAATTCAGCTGTGGGTGCTATCACTGGCACTTTTGACAATACGCGTATGATCATCACCAATGGTACTGGTCAATTCATGCGTGCCATTGCCACCACTGGATTTCCTCTTAACTATACATGGCCAGTGGGAGAGAATACAGGTACAGTAAGTTATTCGCCTGTTTCGATCAACTTCACAGCCAATAGTACCGCACGCAATTTGGGCGTTGTGGTGGTGGATGCGAATCATCCGCAATTGAACAACACGCCTACTCAAACGGACTATATTTCTCGCTATTGGAGTTGGACCAATTCGGCTGCTGGCAACTACACCTATACAATGTCATCCACTTTTGTGGCTGAAGACGTGGTTGGCGCCATAGCGAATTTGCGCATGAATTCGTATGTGAGCAGCGTATGGCGTCAAGATATTACGGGATTGGCAGCAGGCAATGTGCTCACTTCAACCACAGGCTTAACCCAAACTACAGGTGCTATCACTTCGACCACCGATGTGACTGCGCGTGTGAACGACGGTACCACCTACACATGGAACCAAACAGGTACGTCGAGCTTTGCAACTGCTACCAACTGGACTCCCAACAGAACCACCCCGCGTACGAATGATATTTTGGTATTCAGCAATGGCGCAACGACCACTGCGACCAGCGTGCCAACCCAAACGATTGGCAAATTGCTGATTTCTGGTAATACCAATGTCACCTTCACTTCTGCGGCGGATGTGACGTTGACAATTTCCGGCAGCAACGGTGATGACCTTAGTATTGCTTCAGGAAGCACAGCAGTGCTTGCATCGGCTGGAAACAATACCCTTATCATGGCATTTAGCAATGTAGTCACTGCGGCCATTGCGGGTACTTTCTCGCTCAATAGCAATACAGCCAACGACAACCAAATCAATTTCACCAACGCGGTGGCCACAGTAACTGGGGTGTTCAACAACTTTGGTGTCGTCAACAGCACGGTAAGCAATCTGACGTTTGCTTCCGGCTCACAGTACAATCACAATTATATCACTTCGGTAGGAACCATTCCGACGGCAACCTGGAATGTGAATTCAACCTGCCGCATCCAAGGCTATACCTCCGGGGGTGGCAATGACTTTGTCCCTGCAGGCTTAGGACAATCTTTTGGCAATTTCGTGTGGAATTGCGCGGGCCAAACGAACGATGCGCAGCTCAATGGAGCACTCACCTCTATTCAAGGTAACTTCACTGTAAGCGCGACCAATGGATCTTATTTGCACTTGACCAATACCACGGGTTACACTCTTAATATAGGCGGTAATCTGAGCCTTATCAATAACAACTCTTTCTTGAGCTTTGCGGATGGCAATGGAACCTACAATGCCATCGTCAATGTGGGCGGAAGTTTTACCCAAACCAACACAACCATTCTTGAACTCAATAATGGAAATTCAGGTACCTCCGTCCAGTTGCTTGTGGCTGGTGGTTTTACATTGGGCACGGGTGCTCAAATTTTTCAGTCTTCTGGTAGCACAACTGGCAATGTAATTGAATGGGACGGCACTGCTTCGCAGGCGGTTACCATCAGTGGAGCTTTGCCTTTCTTTGGACAGCAAGTACATTATCGTCTGAATAACCCTGCTGGTATGACGTTGACAGGTACCATCCCTGTGAACGGATCTTCGACTTTCTTTAGAAAGGCTGGTGCCATTACCGGTGGAACCATTACCTACAACAATACGAGCGGAACACTCGAGTATGAAGGTACAGAAGACATGACTACGGGAATTGAATTCCCAACAGCCGACGGTCCTGTATTTGTACGCATGAATAAAACGGGTATCGTCACATTGGCTGCAGCCCGTTCTTTGCCTAACAATGGCGTTTTCACAAACCTATCGGGTATCTTCTCGTTGGGTGCTTTCGACTTGACCTTGAATAATACGGCTGCAGGTGCTTTGGTAAATGCGACTCCATCAGCTACCAATATGATCGCTGCAAGCGGCGCGGGACAATTGAAATTGACCTTGCCCAGTTCGGCGCGCGATCTATTCTTCTACGTGGGGGATGTGACCAACACTCCTGAGTACAGCGGTATTCGTTTGAATTTCTCTGCGAATTCATTGAACAACAGGGTAGTAGGTATTCGTGTCATAGATGACACCAGCGCAGTATTGAGTGTGCCGTACGCTCCGATCGATTATTTGACGAGACACTGGCGCGTGACCTTGAGTGCCACAAACGGGACGTATTCTTACACACCTTCATTAATATATAACGTGGCAGGTGACGTAGAAGGTACAGAGAACAATTTGCAAGTGGCTGCTTTCCCAGCGGGCGCAACTTCATGGAATCACTACGGTACTACCATTACTTCACCTACCTTGACTAAATCAGGTGCTGCCTTGACCAACACCAATTTCTCCTTGAACAACGCAACCTTCACAGGTCGAACTCCAGTGAAATACTGGGATGGTTCCATTTCAACAGATTGGAATAACGCTACCAACTGGACGCCGACTGGTGTGCCCAATTCTACTGATAACATCGATATCAATGGCAATGCCATCAATCCATGCGTATTGGGCAGCAATGCAACGATCAATCACTTAACCTTGAGTGATGGCGCCAATTTCACCATGAATTCGGGTACCTTGACCGTTGCGGGTAATTTTACCTACGATCCCAATGCTACTGTGTCATTTAATTGCGCGAGTACCTTGAGTTTGACCAATACGACTTTCCCTCAATTGATTCCTGCCTTGCAATATGGTAGTTTGTCACTTGGATCAGGCACTAGAACATTGGCACCAGCGGGTAATATTTCCATCTGTGGAAATTATACACCCACTTCAGGTACGGTGAATGTCCCCGGCAGCACGGTGATATTCAATGGAACCACTACACAGAGTATTTTGTCCAATAATACTTCATTCAATAATTTAATTATCAGTAACACTGCAGCCAATGTAACGACCTCACGGAGTGTTACCATTCGCAGTTCAATGAACGTTTTGCCGAATACGCGCTATGAGCAAACTGGTAATACACTCTCGTTTATTGCGGGAACTACGGGATCAGTAGATGGTTTCTTGCGCAATGCAGGTACTATCACCACCACAGGTGTGCTGACATTCAACAACGGTGGCACCTATGAGCATAATTATACCACTGCAGAAGGAACTGTGCCTGCGTCCACTTGGAGTGTGGGATCTACTTGTAAATTCATTGGCTATACCAGCAATACCAATGCTCCGTTTGGTTTGAATCAGGCCTTCCATCACGTGGAGTGGAATTGCCCCTCACAAAATGGTAACTTGAACTTGAATGGTGGACTTACCGATGTGAATGGCGATTTCCGCATGGTGTCCAGCGGTTCAGGTCAATTGCGTTTATCGAGCACGGCTTCCGCCACCATCAATATCGATGGTGATATGATTCAAACAGGTGGTGAGTTGGTATTAAAAAGTGGAAACGGCAATCAGACGACGATCAATGTAGGAGGAGATTTCATTCAAACAGGTGGCAATTTAGATGCCCACACAAATGACTCTGGAACTTCCCTGATTCGTTTGGCGGGCAATTATGAGCGCACGGGTGCGGGTTCTATGACTACATCTGGGATGGCTCCCAATTTGCTTATCTCATTTGTAGGCACTAACCAAACTATTTTACAAACATCAACGGGTGACTTCAGCTATTGTAACTTCGAAATTGCGAGTGGCAGCACTACTAGTTTACTAAGTAACTTTGCACTCAATACCTTAGGTTCCATCAACTATCCATCGCTATTTGATGTGTTGGATGGCGGCACATTGGATTGTAGCACTTATGAAATGACCGGCACTACGGGTCAATTGACACGTGTGCGTGTGAACAACAATGCGACCATTCGCACAGCGCATCCAGATGGTTTGACAGCATCGAGTGCCTTGGGTACGATCAAAACCGAAAACCGAACCTATAATGCTGGTGCCACCTATGTATTTGACGGTGCTTCCAATCAGAATACAGGCGATTTTTGGAATGTAACCTCAACGCTTTATACGGTTGCGAATTTGGTGATCGATAATACATCATCGAAAGTAACACTCAACAATGGTAGCAATGTAAGTGTGTCAAACGCATTGACTTTCACTTCTGGTAATACAGCTTATTTGGATGTGTTGTCCAATACCATCAGCGTGACGAATGCTGCGACCAATGCGGTCGTGCGCACAAACCAAGGTCACGTGGTAGGTAATTTGTCAAGATCGATTCTGCCATCAGCCATCAATACCTACACTTTCCATGTGGGAACGGCAACGGCGTATGCTCCAGTCGTTTCGACTTTGAACATGGGCGCTACCAACGGTGCCATAAGGGCCAAAGCCATCGATGGCATTCACCCTCAAATGGCTTCGGACGGCTTGAGTCAAACAGCTTATTGCAATCGTTATTGGACCTTGACCAACATCGGCACATCAGTGAATAGCGCTTCACATCAGTTCAATTACTTGGCGGGCGATCTAATCGGACAAGCAACATCTCCTTTGCTCACCTTGGCGCGCTATTCATCTGGATGGACATACCCCACCTATACAACGGACGTAAATTCCATCACAGGAACTGCATTGAACAACACCTCTTCATTCGGTGATTTCTTTGCCGCTGTGGGTTGTGCTTCGTATGTCGCAAATATCACAGCAGGTGGCCCAACCACATTCTGTGCGGGTGGTACGGTGAACTTAAGTGGATCGGCCAACATCGCGGGGTCTACCTTTGCTTGGTCTCCAGCAACAGGCTTGGATGCCACCACAGGCAACAGCGTAAATGCATCGCCATCGGTGACGACCACCTACACGGTGACTGCAACTTCACCACAAAACTGTTCGGATACTGAAACAATTACAGTAACTGTGAATCCTTTCCCTGCAACTGCGGGTACAATCACAGGAACTGCTACTGTTTGTCAAGGACAAAATGGAGTGGTATTCTCAGTGCCAGCTATCGCGAATGCGACAGGTTATACTTGGACATTGCCAACGGGCGCATCAATTGCTTCAGGTAGCAATACCAATAGCATCACAGTAAACTTCTCGACCACTGCCGTTTCAGGTGTGA
>JAIYCK010000228.1 GCA_027488055.1 Flavobacteriales bacterium
CGATCTCGATGGCATCAATGAGTGCACTCGCATTCCGCTGAGCGCACATGATAGCTATCAAGCCTGTGCCCGTGCCGACATCCAAAATATGCGCTGCGTTCTCCACACGTGCCCATGCCGCAAGCAACACCGCATCGGTGCCTACCTTCATAGCACTTCGGCTATGATAGACATCAAATTGTTTGAATCGAAATGGTTTTTCTGAATCGGTCAGCATAGGAGCGTTACGCAATGTAACCAAAATCAGTGAAATAAATAAAGCGAAGATGAATTATAACATCACGGATCACTTATGTTCATTCCAAGTACCGAAATGCTTGGATTGACCGGCACGATTTGCAGGAAGTTCTCGCAATGGCTCACACGCCACCAAAGAGGCTCTGCAGTCTGCAGGAAGCTGCTGGTAAATGGCGGTCCCTTTTTTCTTCCAATCCATCATTTCGTCCGATACTTCTTTGACAATGCGATATGGATTTCCGACCACTAAACTCCGACGAGGCACCACCGCATCGGCATTGATAAAACACAACGCCCCGATGATACATTCATCGTGCACCACTACCCGATCCATGATGACTGCATTCATTCCAACCAAACAATCTCTGCCAATGGTGGCGCCATGTATAATAGCTCCGTGCCCAATGTGCGCCCCGGGATGAAGCTCCACAGTGACCCCTGGAAACATATGTATCGTGCAATTCTCCTGGACATTACAGCCATCGCCAATAACGACGCCTCCCCAATCGCCCCGAATGGCAGCACCCGGCCCAATATATACATTGGCACCAATGATGACATTGCCTGTAACGGTAGCATTGGGATGTATGAAGGAGGACTCGTGCACCACAGGCACATATCCATCAAACGAAAAGCAGTTCGCCATAAATGTTAGGATTAAATTCTTTCCAATACCACTGCATAACCCTGTCCCACACCGATGCACATGGTGCATAGTGCATATTGCTTATTGCTGCGCTGCAACTGGCGCGCTGCGGTCAAGGCCAAACGTGCTCCGCTCATGCCCAAGGGATGTCCCAATGCGATGGCTCCACCATTGATATTGATGCGAGGATCATTGTCTGCTAGACCCAATTGACGGGTGCAGGCCAATACTTGAGCCGCAAACGCTTCGTTCAATTCCAACACATCCATTTGATCCAATTGCAAACCTGCACGCTTCAAGGCCAATTGAGATGCGCTCACAGGCCCAATACCCATGATACGTGGTTCTACTCCTGTAACAGCAGATGAAACGATGCGCGCAAGTGGCTTCAGCCCATTGGCGTGCAATCCCTTCTCCGAAGCCAACAACAAGGCCGCTGCTCCATCATTGAGCCCGCTTGAATTCCCTGCGGTCACCGTGCCATCCTTGCGAAAGGCAGGTTTCAATGCCGCTAACCCTTCGATGGTGGTTTGGGCTCTTACAAATTCATCTTTTTGAAAAAGAATAGGTTCGGATTTTTTCTGTGGAATGGCGACAGGTATGATTTCTTCGGTATGAACCATGGCTGATGCGGCTGCAGCTTTTTGCTGCGACCAACACGCAAAGGCATCCTGATCTTCCCGTGAAATATGGAATTGCTCTGCTAAATTTTCCGCGGTTTCACCCATGGCATCGGTGCCATACAGCGCTTTCATTTGGGGGTTGACAAAGCGCCAACCAAAGCTGCTATCAAACATTTGTGCATCACGACCAAAAGCCGAACTAGTCTTTGAAATAACCCATGGTCCGCGCGTCATGTGTTCAACGCCGCCTGCTATCATCAAATCGCCTTCGCCCGCATGCAATGCCCGCGAAGCGCTCATCAATGCGTTGAGACCGCTTGCACAAAGGCGATTCACGGTTTCGCCTGGTACGGTCATTGGCAATCCTGCTAACAACAAAGCCATTCTAGCCACATTGCGATTGTCTTCACCTGCTTGATTGGCGCACCCCATGATCACATCATCAATAAGAGCTGGATCTAAATTGGGATGACGCTCCATGAGCGATTGTAACACTGTTGCTGCCAAATCATCGGCCCGCACGGGTGCGAGACTGCCCCCAAAATTGCCTATGCCGGTTCGAACACCGTCCACGATAAAAGCATTCATATTCTCTTTAATTTGGCCACAAAGATGACCAAATCTCGGAGTAATAGATGCACTTTTTTTGAGGCTTCGAATAAAAAGTCTAGCCCAAAGTCTGCCAAGGAACCCTCGCTGTAATTTGATCCAAGCAAAGCACCACAATCGTTCGAATATGCGGAATCGTCAAGGCTTACACTGAGGATGTTCGTAAAGATGCGTCATTTAATTTTTTGACTATCCATTCAAATTGTAGTTTTGACCCGATGACTCCTGAGCAAAAAAACATTCTGGTTGTAAACGACGACGGCATCACTGCCAAAGGTATTCGCAACCTGATCCAAGCCATGCTGCCACTGGGTAAAGTAACCGTAGTAGCCCCCGATAAACCCCAAAGCGGAATGGGACACGCTGTCACCATCCATGGTATTATTCGTGCAAGGGCTTACGATATGCACATGGATCCCGCCATTGATGCTTGGACGTGCAGCGGTACACCCGTGGACGCCGTCAAACTCGCGCTGGCGCATTTGATGCCCCAGAAGCCCGACTTAGTTGTTTCAGGCATCAATCATGGCAGCAATAGCAGCATCAATGTCATTTACAGCGGCACCATGAGCGCCGCCGTCGAAGGTGCTGTGGAAGGCATCCCTTCCATTGGTTTCTCGCTTCTCGATTGGGACGCAGATGCGGATTTTGACGCAGCCGCTCATTACGCTCAAATCATTGCTCAAAAAGTACTTTCATTCGGAATACCTAAACATACTTGTTTGAATGTCAATATTCCCAAAGGACCTCTGAACTCCATCAAAGGAGTCAAAGTGTGTAGGCAAGCAAAAGCGATTTGGAAAGAGAACTTCGAAAAACGAACGGATCCCATGGGCCATGACTACTTCTGGATGACGGGATCCTTTCATAATCTCGATCACGGTGAAGACACCGATGAATTTGCACTCGCCCACAATTATGTATCCGTAGTTCCCGTTCAACATGATCTGACGGCCTACCATTTTATGCAAGAACTTAACGATTGGAATTTTTAATATGAAAAAAAACAAGTGGGATACAATATGGATTGGCATGGGAGTCGGGATTGTTGGATTCACCATTGGGTTTCTGATGTTCGGACTGGCCTTCGCCCTTTGGAGTGGAGGAAGTTTAGTGCAATTCATTGAAAATGTATTTTTGGGACTTTACGATTTCGAAAGCCGAATCGTCACTGTGGCCATTCTATTTGATGTGGCATTGTTTTACTTTTTTATGCGTAAAAACATGCTTCACTTGTGCAAAGGCATCATGGCCATCATGGTATTGAGTGTACCGGTGGTGGCATGGCTCTACTAATCTCTTGGTATGAAAAAACAACTCAAATTCTATATGATCGCCGGGGAGGCCAGCGGCGATTTGCATGGCA
>JAIYCK010000193.1 GCA_027488055.1 Flavobacteriales bacterium
AATGGCCAAGCAGGTCAATTGGCGGCCACACACTCTCAAAGCTTCGAGGCTTTTTATGCTCACGTACCGGGAATAAAAGTGATCACCCCATCCAATCCATACGACGCAAAAGGCTTGCTCAAAGCCGCCATCCGTGACAACGATCCAGTGGTGTTCTTTGAAAGTGAAAAAATGTATGGTGACAAAGGTCTTGTGCCAGATGGCGAATACATCTTACCAATCGGTGTCGCAGATATCAAGCGAGAAGGTACCGATGTCACCTTGGTGTCATTTGGTAAAATCATGAAAACCGCATTGGCTGCAGCTGAGGAAGCTGCTAAAGAGGGCATTTCAATCGAGGTTATCGACCTTCGAACCATTCGTCCTTTGGATATCGATACCATTATCCAATCGGTAAAGAAAACCAATCGTTTGATTATTCTCGAGGAAAGCTGGCCAGTAGCAAGTATCTCAACTGAGATTGCGTACCGTGTCCAACGAAATGCCTTTGATTACCTCGATGCGCCCATTCGTCGTTTGACGCAAACAGATACACCATTTGCTTTTGCAACCACTCTGATTGACGCAGCTTTGCCTCAAATCGCAGACGTGGTTCGCACTGCGAAAGAAGTTTGTTACAAAGGGTAATATCCAAAGATCCTGAGGTAGGCTTTTTAAGTATCGAGTACTTTCACTTCATTTATTCGCCAAAGCGAGTGAATCATTGTGCTATGACCATAATACAGTCCCTTCTAAAAGACATTAGCCTGACTAGTTCTTCTTGATTTTGATACTGTTTCCCAAGGTGTCGATATAGTAATACAGGCCGCTTTCCCATGTTGTCGTGTCGAGGGTGCTCATTCCTAATCCCATATAGACAGCTTGTCCGATTGCATTATAAATTGTAAAGCTTGAATTTGTGCGGATCTCCAATTTGGTCTCAAATGGATTCGGAAAAACCGCTTTGAGAAGGGTCGTTGCTTCATTGATTCCTGCAGCGATTTCCAAGCCATCGGCCTCTGCGACGCAGCCTGCACTGTCGGTAAGGATGATGGAATAAAAACCTGTGGGAACTTCGATGCTATTGCTCGTTGAGCCATTGCTCCATGCAAAGGTATACGGAGGAATACCTCCATTTGGAAAAGCGTCAATGGTGCCAATTCCAGAAAACGAATCGTTGACTTCGGTCGTCACTTCAAGTGCTGTCGGTTGCTCAAGTATGATCGTTTCTTGGGCAACGCATCCGTTGACATCCATGATCGTAACCGCATAAGTACCGGCTGATACAGACTCTGCTACATTGCTAATTGAAATGCTTGGTATCCATTGGAAAGTCAGCGCTCCTGCACTATTCGTGGCTGTTATCGCAATGGCCCCCGTAGCTTCATCATAACAAGCTGGTTGAGTCAATAAAATATCCACTACCTCGGTTTCAGGAAAGGCTGATATAGAAATCAACAGGCTACTGCTGCAAAACAAACTATCTACCACTTCTATTAAATGTTCGCCTATGGGTAAGGATTGTTGTGTTGTTCCCAACGCATCGTCCCAAAAGATCGAATAAGGCGCTGTGCCGCCGGACACACTCAAAATGGTATTGAACTCTTCATTTGCACATATCGCAGCGGGCGCATTATTTAAGAGCAGAAGACTATCCGGTTCTGTGATCACGAACTGATTGGAGATATTGCAGCCATCTAACCCTGTGTAAGTGCAAACGTACATGCCTGGGCATAGGTTCTCGCGAGAAGCGCCCTCCACATTGTCGTTCCAAACGAAATTACCAGGCAATTCATCATCGTTCAAAGTCAGTGAGATTTGTCCATTGCATGCGTTGGCGCAACTTATTTGGACGACCTCGCTACTCACGCTAGGACCATCGGTTGCCGCTATGAAAGCCGATACCTCGGTTTGACAACCTTGGCTGTCTGTTACAGTAAAAAGATAAGTGCCTGGCGCAACGATCGTCTGGGTACCATCACCGAAGTACGGCGGCGTTCCTCCAGTTGCATTGATCGTCACTTCGAGGCTGCCCTCGAAGCAACTGATGGTGCCATTTACATCCTCCCCATTAAGCGGCGCGGGTGCTGGGATGTCCAAAACCTCAGTGGCAATGCAGCCATTGCCATCGGTCACCTGAATGGTTTGAGCACCGGCATCCACGAAAAAAGTTCCTATGCCCTCATAATTACCAGTACCACCTGTCGCGGAAATTTCAATGGTAGTTGCGTCTCCATTGCATGCGATGGGTTCGAAGGTGTAGTCGATGGTCAATGCATCTGGCTCTGGCATTTGGATCACAAAGTTTGTTGGATTACCGAACTGATCCGTAATACTAGCGATGTGACTTCCAGCATCAAATCCCGTGGCATTGGATCCTTCCAGTCCATTGTCCCACAGCACGTTATAGGGTGCAAATGCTCCAGATATTGCTAAGCTTATAGAGCCGTCACTGCCTCCGAAACAACTGGGTTCTGACAAGGTAGCCGCTATCGAATAGGGGGCAGGTTCGGCGATGCTCACTATTTCAAATAGTGAGCAATTGTTCGCATCTATAATCTCAAGCGTGTATGTGCCTGCCGGATATTCGATGGGACTTGTGACCGCTTCATTATTGATGAATAAGGTATAGGGCGCTGTGCCGCCGCTAACATCCACGTTCACTGTACCGTTGCCGTTGAATAGAGTTGGGTTTGTGACGTCTACAAAACTCGAAAGTGCGTTGGGTGCTGATAATTCAAAGGATTCTTGATAGGACTGTCCCAAGCCATCAGTGATGGTAACGCTGTAAACACCAGAACTTAGATTTTGCCGACTTGGCGCGTTGGACCCATCAGACCATTGGTAGGTGTATGGCTCAACTCCGCTGAGCACGCTCACTTCAATTGAACCGTTTGAATCGCCTGCACACAATGGCGATTCAAAGTCAGATAATACACTCAATGCAGGCGCTGGCGGTAACACCAACGAAGCATTCCCTGCTTTGTCACCTCCAGTGCTTCCATTTGCATTACAGGCCACACCAGTAGAATAAAAGGTCACATTGCCTTGATCCGCAGCTGGCGCAGTCCATTGAAAATTGAATTGATTGTTATTCAACACTCCATTATGTTCCAAATAGGTACGTCCAGCTTGTGAGCCACTGACCAGCGCTTTTTGCTTGACATTGCTCCCCAAATTGGAATATGCGGCATAGGGAGTATTGGTGTTGCGCATCGCGGTCAGTTGAAATCCGAATCCTAGCGGCGAGCCTGCTGAATGATTCACGGTGACTTTCATATCATATACT